>JAGDMJ010000204.1 GCA_017860555.1 Bacteroidota bacterium | reverse complement strand
ATCATCTGCCGGACACTCCGGCAGTATGTGCATCTCGGCGATGGTTCCACGATGACGGACAATCTCGTGTACAGGGAGGGTATCCGCGATTCCATTTCGCATGAACCGCTCCCCCCGGATGACCGATGGGTTTTCACGGAAGTGAACCCGCGCAGGGAGCTGTACGTGGCTCAGAGTCTGGCCGCGGTGAGCAGGGTGCTGCGAGATCTCCGTCCGGAACTTGCCAGGGATTGTCTGCGCATTGCGGAAGATCTCTACACGAAGAACTCCGGAACCCCTCACAGGGAGACTCTCTGCGCGGCGGCGGAACTCTATCTCACCACCTCGCGTCCGGAGTACAGAAGACCTCTCGATATGCACCTGGATACCATTGCTTCCGACGTCTTTGCCTTCAGCGAAGTTCTTGGCAGGATCACGGAAAAGATGAACAGTCCCGAATTCACCTCGAGGGTGAGAGTAGCCGTCAAAGAGGCGTTTCAGACCGTGTCCACGCAGCAGAAAGAGAACCCCTACGGCGTACCATACAAGCCGTATATCTGGGGGGCAGGTTGGGGAATTCAATCGTTTGGAGTCAAACAACTCTTTCTTCACATGGGCTTTCCGGATCTTTTTCCCGCGGAGTATGCCCTCAACGCCCTGAATTTCGTGCTGGGGTGCCATCCGGGCGAAAACAACGCCTCGTTTGTGTCCGGAGTGGGCGCACGATCATTGACCGTGGCGTATGGAACGAACAGAGATGAGTGGTCCTATATTCCCGGAGGTGTGGCGAGCGGTACAGCGTTGATCAGGCCCGATCTCCCGGAACTAAGGATATGGCCCTATTTCTGGCAGCAGACGGAGTACGTCATGGGAGGTGGGACAGTAGATTTCATGCTGCTCGCAATGGCCGCGGACAGGCTCCTCAACAAATAGGGACGTCCCGGGAGATGTTGACATTTTCGTAAGTTAAGCCTAAATTTTTTTCGCCTGCATCCGTCTTCTGTTGACATTCAGGAAGGAGCACTTCGTTGGAAAAATCGACACGCATGCTCGCCCTCTGTCTTGCCCTTCTCTTCCTCCTCCACCAGCCTTCCTCAACACAGGAAAAGCCGACTCCGAAGAAATCAGACGCACGTGAATGGTGGAACGCACGGCATCCGGGGAACCCATTGAACAGTCCCAACGCCGGGAAGATGCCGAGGATTTCGGTACGCGGGAATCAATTTGTGGATCCCCAGGGGAAAGTGCATCTCTTCAAAGGACTTTCCATTTCCGATCCAGACAAGATCGAATATCAGGGACACTGGACCAAAGGCCATTTTGAGAGGGTCAAAGGGACAGGCGCGCAGCTTGTGCGGATCCCCGTTCACCCCGTCGCCTGGAGAGAACGGAGCCCGGCGGGCTATCTCGCATTGCTGGACCAGGCCGTCGAGTGGTGTACGGAGCTGGGCATGTATGTCATCATCGACTGGCACACGATCGGCAATCTGAAGACCGAGCTTTTTCAGGATCCGATGTACAACACATCGATGAGGGAGACGTATGAGTTCTGGCGAATCATCTCCCGTCATTTCAGCGGCAACAACACTGTCGCTTTTTATGAACTCTTCAACGAGCCCACGCTCTTCTTCAATCAGCTTGGCCGGATGTCCTGGACGGAATGGCGGGAGATCAATGAAGATCTCATTGCGATGATCCGGTCGTATGACCGGGACGTCGTTCCCTTGGTCGCGGGTTTGGATTGGGCGTATGACCTGGCACCCTTGCGCGATGATCCGGTGCGGGCCGGGAACATCGGCTACGTCACGCATCCGTATCCTCACAAGAGGAGCATGCCGTGGGAAGGGAAGTGGGAGGAGGATTTTGGGTTCGCGGCCGGCGCCTTCCCGTTGATGGCGACGGAGATCGGATTTACCGCGGGGAAGGAAGGAATGGCCGACAATGGTGCGTATGGCGACGCCATTCTTGATTACCTGGAAGCGAAGGGGATATCCTGGATTGCCTGGGTTTACGATCCCGAGTGGGGGCCGGCCATGATCAAATCATGGGATACATATGCCTTGACAGAAAACGGCGACTTCTTTGTGAAGGCGATGCGGGGCTTGCGTACAAAAGTGAGCAAGGCCCCGCCCCCAGGGAAATAAGCGGCATATTCTGCACATGACCCTTTAGGATGGTGGCGCGCGATGGACACAACGATTCGTATTCTGCACATCGACGACAACTACTTTGACGGCGGCCCCATCGAGCTGGAACTGGCCGGGCTGCAATACCCCGCTTCAGTCAGATTCGTTACCACGAGGGCCGAGTTCCTGGATGCCATTGCGCATCAGGATTTCGATGTCATTCTCTCGGACTACCGGATGCCCCCGGATTTTGGCGGCGACGAAGCCCTGCTGCTGGCCCGGGCGCACTGCCCGGACGTCCCGTGCATTCTTCTGGCGGAACCTCTGGAGCAGGAACTGGCAATCGAGGCGCTCAAGCGCGGAGCGGCGGATTATGTCCTGAAGGACAACCTTCGAAGGTTGGTGCCCGCCATCGAGCATGCCCTTTCCGATGCTCGAAAGTCCAGGCAAGCCAGGGACGTGGAACAAAGGTTGCGCCGGCTGAACGACAAATTGCAGCAGGTCCAAAACGAGCTGACCGAGAGCAAGTGCATTCAGGAGCAACTGCGGACGGGAGAAGAACAATACCGGCGCGTATTCGGCTCCATGCGGGACCCGGCGGCAATTTTCGACCTGGTATACGATGACGGCGGCGTTCCGGTCAATTGCACCGTGCTGGACATGAATCCCGCGTTTGAGACCCTTGTCGGCGCGACGAAGAGCGAACTGCTGGGCCGACACGCATCCGACTTCTTCGGGGAAGCCCTTGATTTGGATCTTGTTCACAGTGTTGCCGTATCAGGGCAGCCCGGGTTCAGTGAGATGTTTATCGCTCCGCTCGGCAGGCATCTTGTGGTTGCCGTTTTTGCCACGGAGGAGCGAAAGGTCGTGGCGGTTTTCACGGACATCACCGAGCGCAAGGCGATGGAGGAGGCGCTCCTGAAGAACCAGCACCGCCTGAGCCTGGCACAGGAAGCCGGGAAGATCGGGGTGTTCGACTGGAATGTGATCAATGGTGAAGTTATCTGGACAGCGGAACTCGTCAAGTTGTTTGGCGCCGGGGCCAGGGCGTCCCGGTATACATACGAAGATTGGGTCCGGGTTATTCATCCGGACCATCGCCAACAGGTGGAGCGCGCCATCCGGGACTGGCTCGTCTCCGACCGCACTGAGGAGCGGTTGGAATACCGGATCACCAGCCCCGATGGGGAGGGCCGCTGGATGGAGTTGTTTGCGCGACTGGTGCGCGACTCCCAGGGGCGCCCCATTCGTGTCATCGGGACCAATCTTGATATTACGGAGCGAAAACAGGGAGAGGAGGCGCTCCGCAAATCGAATGAGAAGCTGAGCAAGGTTCTGGAGAGCATTCACGACGCATTCTATTCGCTCGGGAGGGACTGGAAATTCACCTATGTGAACAAGCGTGCGTGCGAATTGTGGAAGAAAAAGCCTGAAGAGTTGATCGGGCAAAACATCTGGGAGGTGTTTCCTCAGGGAACTGAAACCGAGGCGTACGGGAAAATGGAGCGCGCGATGGCCGGAGGAGGCGAGGAGACTTTTGAGACGTATTCGGACTTGCTCAAAACGTGGGCCCACATCCGGGTGTATACAACAGATGAAGGCATTGCGGTATATTTCCACGATATCACCGACCGGAAGATGGCGGAGGAGTCGCTGCGCAGGAGCGAACAGCTCTACCGCGCCATTGGCGAGACGATCAACTGGGGCATCTGGGTGTGCGATCCTGACGGGAAGAACATCTACGCCAGTCCCTCCTTTCTCACAATGGTAGGCATGACGCAGCAGGAGTGTTCGGAATTTGGTTGGGGTAACGTCCTCCATCCCGACGATGCTGAAGCCACCATCGCGGCGTGGAAGGAGCGCTCTCAAACCGGCTCGTTCTGGGAGCGGGCGCATCGATTCAAAGGGGTGGACGGCAAGTATCACCACGTACTCGCCCGGGGAATCCCGGTGCGCGACGAGAAAGGCGCCATCGTCTGCTGGGCCGGGATCAATCTCGATATTGACGAGATGATGGAAAGAGAAGAGGAGATGGAACGGCGGGTGGAGAAGCGTACAAAAGAGCTCATGCAGGCCAATCAGGAACTGGAGTCGTTCAGTTATTCGGTCTCGCATGATCTCAAAGCTCCCCTCAGGGTCATCAGCGGTTTTGCGCGGCTTCTTCTGGATGGCCAGCACGACAGTCTGAGTGAAAAACAGCGTGAATATCTGCAGATGATCAGAGAGAACACCGATCAGATGAACGAGCTGGTCAATGCACTTCTGACCTTCTCCCATGTTACGCGGCAGGTAGCGCGGCTGACGCAGGTGGATGTCCGGAGCCTGGTGGAGAACGTTGTCGAACAGGAGGAAAGGAATGGTGGGCCGGGCGCTTCGCTTCGGTATGCCGTTGACGTGAGAGAATTGCCCCCTGTCACGGCAGACCCTGTGCTGTTGCGGCAGGTTTTTGCCAACCTTCTTTCGAATGCGTTCAAGTTCACGCGTACTGCGGCTGCCCCGAAGATCGAAATCGGTAGTCGCAAGGAAAAGGATTTCTTGGTCTACTACGTGCGGGACAATGGCGTCGGCTTTCCGGCTGCCGAAGCCAAGAAGCTCTTCCATGTCTTCCAACGGCTGCACGCACAGTCGGAGTTTGAAGGAACCGGCGTCGGCCTGGCCAATGTCCGCAAGATCATCGAACGGCATGGCGGCCGGGTTTGGGCAAAAGGAGAGGAGGGAAAAGGAGCCACATTCTACGTGGCGTTGCCGCGCCGGCCGGCTTTCCCCGATGGCAACCCGCATCCATCCACAACCTCATGACATGGATATGATCTCGACGCATTTTCGCACACGGCTTCTGCTCTTCGCTATCGCCCTTGCTGCCGTAACACGGGGTTTTGGGCAGTATGACCACTTCGTCACACGGAGAGCGGATACGCTCTTCGACGGCGGCACGCCACTGCGGTTCATTTCCTTCAACACCCCCAACTTGCACTACCTGGAAGACTACCTGCCGTTCGAGGGGATCAATCCGTGGCGGCTTCCCGATGAGTTCGAGATCAGGGATGCCCTGATGAGCGTGAAACAGTTCGGCGGGAAAGTCACCCGTACGTATGTGCTCTCCGTCCGACGCGAAGATGATCCTCCCGGACTCATCAGGCATGTCGATGGGCCTGGACAGTTCAACGAGGAGGCGTTCCGGGCGCTTGACAAAGTCCTGCAGGTTGCCAATGAGGTGGGGATCAGGCTGATCATTCCCTTTGTGGACAACTGGCACTGGTGGGGAGGACCGCGCGAGTATGCCTCCTTCCGCAACAAACCGAAGGAAGCTTTCTGGACCGATCCTGAGCTTATCGGGGATATCAAGACCACGATAAAGTTCCTGATCACCAGGAAGAACACGTACACCGGCACCTTCTATCGTGATGACAAAGCAATCCTGGCGTGGGAAACCGGGAACGAGCTGGAGGCTCCGTATTCCTGGACCAGGGAGATTGCCGCCTACATAAAGACGCTGGACACGAACCATTTGCTTGCCGAGGGGACGAATGTCCGCACGCTGACCGAGGAGTCTCTCCAGGATCCTCATCTCGATATTCTCACGACGCATCACTACGGAAACCCGCAGGCATCGATCAGACAGATCGTGGAGAATCGGGCCATCACCCGCGGACGGAAACCGTACATAGTAGGAGAATACGGCATTGTGCCTTTGCAGGACATCTTCGCGATGACGGATACGATTATCAACCAGGGGCTGGCCGGGGGGATGATCTGGAGTCTCCGCTTCCGCAACAGGGAAGGAGGCTTCTACCATCATTTTGAGTATAATGGCGTGGAGTCGTACCGCTGGCCCGGGTTCAAGAGCGGCGACTACTATCATGAACGGATGGTGATACACTTTCTGCGTGACAGAGCGTACCGGATCGACGGTCGTGTCCCGCCACGGATCCCGGTTCCCGCGGAACCGATACTCCTCCCGATCACAGGGCCCTCCCGCATTGCCTGGCAGGGAGCAGCCGGGGCGGAATCGTATGAAGTGCAACGCCGCGAGGAAAGCGAATCCGAGTGGTCGCCGATCGCAGCGTCCGTCGATGAAAGCCGCATGCAGTGCCGACCATTGTTCACGGATGAATCCGCTGAACCCGGAAAGGCATACAGCTATCGCGTGAGAGCGGTGAACGAGTCGGGCGCATCGGAATGGTCGAACGAAGAAGGCCCGCTTGCTGTTGTCAGTTTCGTGCTCGTCGACGAGATGGAAGACTTCAGCCGGGTCTTTCAAAAAGAAGGTGCCCTGAAGGTGCTCGTCATGGAAGACCTGCGGAAGGCGAAGGAAGACAAGAGCAGA
>JAGDMJ010000203.1 GCA_017860555.1 Bacteroidota bacterium | reverse complement strand
AGGTGGAGGGCTAGCTGGCACCTTTGGTGGCGGACAGATGGGCATGGTATTCGGTGTGCGTCGGACGGCGGATTTCCTGACTCGTGCCACGCAGATTCTCGCCACGACGTTCATCGTGCTCAGCCTGGCGATCAACATCTTCTTTCTCCCCCGGTCGAATGCCCCGACGGAGAGTGTGATTCAGCGAGGCTCGCAGGGCGCTGTGCAGCAGCAGTTGCCGCCGCAGAGCGCTCCGGTGCAGGAAGCGCCGCCGACGTCGCCGGTCCTTCCGCCGGCAGGTGGAGGGCAGTAACCCCTCGACTCATCCCGACAGAAAGCGTCGGGATTCGCTCGGGGTTGAGCGGCAACGGTTTCCAGGCACCCATGGCTCAATTGGTAGAGCAACTGACTCTTAATCAGTGGGTTCCAGGTTCGAGTCCTGGTGGGTGCACAAGGAAGATCCCAATTGCCGATTGTGGATTGCCACTTGTCAATTGCCGATGTCGTTGGCAATCGGCAATCCACTTTTTCCTCTTTACCTCGACTCTTTTCCCACTCCTCTCTCCTTCAGCGTCCCGATACTGGCCGTGATGATGCGGGCTAATGATTTGACCTCTTCGCGCAGGCAATGGAGTGATTCCTCGGTAGCGAATTCAGCCATGACCATCACTTTCAGCCAGATCTCTGTCTCATTAAGCTCCTTCTGCACGATCCGCAGCTTGTGCAAGAAATCTCTATCGCTTTCCGCTCCTCTTGCCTCGGCATAATTCGGTGCTGGCGCTGTGCCGCTCCGCAGAAGTTATCCGGCAAGGTGACTGCCACCATCGTCTTTCGGCAACCGTTTGCAGAACAGTATCCCATCCGCGGCCAGCTTTACGAACCTTTCTTCTAAATCATCACCTTTAGCCATAATCCATGTCCTCCTTTACAGGTATTACAGCGACAAGGCGATTTTTCCGAATCCTCCTTCAAGGATTTGTTCTAAAGTCACATTTTGGAGAGGTCTTGGTAGGTGGGCCATGTTTGAGACACCCAGTCCTCGTGAGTCCGCCCTTTTTCCGTTTGTCGAGCGCTTGCCCCCCAGCACGCTCCCCGATTGCCGTTTTCTGATCACCTTACCTTTTCTGCGAGCTCGCTTTTCTGGTGCGCTCTCTCCCTTCTCCGGCTTGACACTGGCACAACTGAGGCATAAAATAACGGAACGCCTGAGCAACCCTCAAGCCTCCCGTCTTCTGTTAGCATGAATTTTCGACATTACCTCAAGAGCAGTAACTTCCGCACCTTACTGAAGTTGCCTGCCTGGATTTTCCGCCCTGTCCTCGGCAAAGTTCCAGCAATCAAGTCGAGCACAACTGGCAAAGGGAGAAAAGCCGTCTGAAATCCATAGACTATGGGAAAGCGAAACAATAGACCGTGCGACACGTACCGGCAAGTAAGGGAGTGGTACAGCCCGAGTTAACTGATGGAGGTTTCGATGAATACCCGAGTGCGTCTCATTGTGCAGGCTCTGGTCCTCGTCCTGGGACTCGCGCTCATTGTCGGCGGGATAGTTACCGCAAAGTATGGCGCAGTCGTCATAGGTATCATCGTCACGGGGGTGAACGTACAGCAATTCCTCAAGACGAACAAAGCGACGAAGGACGAGCGGTTGGGACACACACCCTGATTTGGTTCACAATTCTTCGCGACTTGTCTGCACCCGTGCACAACCGATTGACAATGGTCGATAGTCCATAGACTATGGTCAATGGAGTTGGCTCAACCCCTTCAACCCCGGCATCACGTCGGGGTCCCTAAAGAGCCCCGACAATTGCAGCTCTGAAAAATCCCCGTAAAGCCCTTGGGATTCTTGAGTGTATTTGACTTTCGAAAAGAGGAGTAGTACATTCCTCCACCAACATTATGCGCTCTGACTTGACGTGGAAGTTGGTGCGCCGCCGAGTTTACCCCGAGCGAGTCCGTGCGAAGCGCGGACGAGTCGAGGGGTGTTTCTGCGATACCGTCCTACCCGACGACACCCCGCCTTCCGCTATGAGTTATCCTTCCCTCACTTGCACTTAACACACAAGCGCGGCATGACACGTGCGTTTCTTCTGTGCTGGTGTGCGATCGGCATATTCTGTGCCGGGGTGACGAGCGCCCAATGGGTACAAACCAACGGACCCTATGGCGGTGATGTCTATGCCATTACCGCTCTAGGAACGAATCTCTTTTGTTCCACCAATCGTGGCGTCTTCCGCTCCATGGATAATGGAGCAATCTGGACAGAAGTCAATTCCGGCTTGACGGATCCTAATGTTCAGGCGCTTGCCGTTGGTCCCAACGGCATAGGCGGCGGGAATCTCCTTGCCGGGACCTACGGCAGCGGCGTCTTTCTGTCGACCGACAACGGTACAAACTGGTCTGCCACAGGGCTAACGAACAAGATCGTCAGGGCTCTTGCCGTCTCCGGGACGTGACTCGAGTCAACAAAACCATCCACAATAGACCGAGAGGGAGATCGTATGAGAACCCACTTCTTTTTCGTCGCCGCACTCTTGGGCTCTCTCTTCTTCGCAAGCGCGTCACGCGCGCAGGACGGCTGGACAAAAGACACGATCCACATACAGACCATCGGGAATCTATGGGACGTGGAGTTCACAAGTGCAAATGCGGGTGTCTTGGTCGGCGACTCGGCAAAGCGGACAACGGACGGCGGAAAGACCTGGCTCGAGCTTGCGCCTGCATACGGAGCGTACGGACAGGAGAACCTGTTCACAGCTGTCCACTGCTTCGATTCTAGCCACTGGGTGACGGTCGGGGCGACAACGTTCCGGACCAGCGATGCCGGACAGTCGTGGAGCTACGATTCCCTTGGTTTCTACCCTGCTACTCTGCGGGCCGTGCATTTCTCCGGAAGCACGGGGATGACTGTCGGCACGTATAGTGTCATCTTCAGCTCTAGTGATGGTGGGGCAAAGTGGACTGCCCTCTCCGGCTATAGTGGCCCATACGATGTGAATTACTTCGGGGTCGAACATGTGAGCAACAGCACCTGGATTGTCGTGGGAGGGAACAATCTGCGACCCGGTAACCTGGGCGTTATACTCAGGACCACGGACGGAGGGGGAAGCTGGGATACGGTGAAGTACTCCCCCGGCCGGGTCGTTACCGCACTCTCGTTTGCCAATGCGACTGTTGGCTATGCTGCGGGAGATTCTATCTATCGCACGATGGATGGCGGCGCAACCTGGCACGGAGTCTCCCCCATCCCCGTCTCGGTCCAGGGGATGTCGTTTAAGGACCCAGCCGTCGGAACGCTGGTCGGGTCTGGAGGAAAAGTGTTCAGGACAAGAGATGGCGGTGTGACGTGGATACAGCAACAGAGCAACACCAATCTTGATCTGCGTGCCGTCTGCTTCATCGACACGAGCGTAGGCTGGGCGGTCGGCTACCGCGGCATCGTCATCCGCACCACGAACGGCGGTTGGGGTGCGCCCAGTGCGGTTGGAGACCCGGCTTCCGGCTTGCCGGCTGAGTGCACGCTCCTGCCGAACTACCCGAACCCGTTCAACTCCTCGACGACCATCACGTACGAGTTGCCGCAATCTTCGATAGTGAGGTTACAAGTGTGCGACATGCTAGGTCGTGAAGTGGCGCTGCTTGTGAACGAACGGAGGGACGCTGGAGTCCACGAGGTGAAGTTCGATGCGTCCGCATTGTCAAGCGGAGTGTACTTCTGCCGATTATCAGCAGCAAATGTCATACAGACGAGACGATTGCTGCTTCTGAGATAACGCTCTCGCTCGTTGACCGCGCCCGATTCAGCAGCAGCTGCAAACGCAGTCTGCCCTCGCACCCACAATGACAAGAGCGTTGCGAAGTGATAGTTGACAAGGTTCCACAAGAAGGCGGAGGGACATATGACATATAGAGTGAACCGTTTGGAGGTCAACAGGCACAATATGCAGGAAAAGCTTGAGCAGTTGTTAACCAAGTTGCTCGGCGCGCGGTATTTGGCCTACTGCAAGAAAACACACAAGCCCCTGATTCCCATCCCCGCGTCCCAGGGAAACAAATAGAAACCGGGAGGATAACCCGATGCATGTCTTCACGCTGGACGCCCACCCAAAACTGAAGTCCGCGTCTACAGTATGGGACTACGTGTTCATTGTGCTGTCGATTGTTCTCGGCACAGGTTCAGTGTTCCTGCTCGTTTTTGGCGAAAGTCTTGGTTTCACTATCCGGTTCGTTGGCTGGTTCGAGATCCAGATACTACTGTGGGATACTTGCCTGTCGCTTCTCTTCTTTGTTCAGCATAGCGGAATGGTACGCAAATCGTTTCGTCGACAGGTCATGAAGATCTTTCCGCAGCAGTATGATAACGCGATTTATGCGATTGCCTCCGGCATTGCTCTGGCCCTTGTGGCCGTTTTTTGGCAAAAATCGGAGACGACTATTTTAGTTCTCCACGGTACAGCCCGCACCATTGTCGCAATGTGTAATCTCTTGGGGTTGCTGCTGTTCATTTCAGGCGCCTCTTCGCTCCGGCCTTTCGATCCACTGGGGATAGGACCAATCAGAGCCCACCTGCGCGACAAAAAATACCAACCTGGGCCAATCATCATACGAGGCCCTTACAAGTGGATGCGCCACCCGCTCTATTCAGCCGTCTTGTTGATGTTTTGGGCAAATCCCGATGTGACAACAGATCGACTCCTCTTCAATGTGCTGTGGACAGCATGGATTTGTGTCGCTACGCTTCTCGAAGAACGTGATCTCACGGTTGAATTTGGGGACCCTTATGTGCAATACAAGAAAACGGTTCCGATGCTCATACCATGGAGAATCCCTCGTCCTGCAACGAGTGCGTAGAACGTTATGTGGTCAACGGTTGAGTCTCCCGTACATCGTGTTATCGTCGAGATAACAATGTGGGCCTCTCCTATAGCGGACATCACCCCGTGAGGAGATTCAGTCGCATCACGACTGGCTCCCGGATCGTCTGGTCCTCAGCTGCGCAGGTGTGAATCTCCTCAATCTTGAAGAGTGTGTTCCGAGTCGTACGCCTTGGCCATTGCTCGTCGATATTGTCACTCGTTCGAGATTGCGTCTTGATAGGTTCACACAGGCCTCGCATCAATCGAGTCGAAACGCACTCCTGAGGGGGGTGTTGTTGCCCGGGTTCCGATTCTGATAGAGTTCTGATGGAAGAGATTCCCGAAGAACGAACAAGACCCTTGGAATAGCTCAAGTGGGAGGAATCAGTGCTTGATTTGTGAAGTCCCTCGGCCTTAAAGATGTTTTTCCCTTGACAATGCACCTCCCCTAAGCCTATATTTCACCGATAAGCGCGCAAGTGTGGTTCCCATAGAGGAACTACCGAGCTGCCGAGTGTTCTGTTCTTCGTTCTGCCCGACGACCCCGCAGTCCCATCAAATCCGAGAATCCCACTTGTCTCGCAAGTGGTGACTCACTCTTATCATCCTCTTTCATTCCACAAATCATCAGAAAGGGCAAAGTCATGAAGATATTGTCTGTTGCTCTCGTGCTGATGGCGAGTTTGGCGTTTGTGCTGTTAGGATGCTCGGATAATTCATCGCCTGTCGTTTCACCCACGGACCAGGTACTCAGTTCGCCTACTTCATCGACGGGCTTGGCGAAGGCTGGAGTCGAGGTTATACATTCCTTGAGGGGGAGCGCCAACGCTTACTACACACTTTGGTACGGCCCTGATGGTTCCGTTTGGGGGACTATCCCGGGTCCAAAGCAAAAGGGTCGGTTCTACAATGTTGAGACTGTCCAGGCAGATGCGTACAGTAGCGGTACGGCATCAGGGTCGTTCCGTTACCAATTTCTGGGCAAACTCCCTCCAAGTGTGGAAGGTGGATTCTTCGGCAAAGTTGAAGGAAAAGTGATCAAGCTCGCGGTAGAAGGCAACAAAGCCTTCCTCGTTGTGGAAGTGACGAAATGGGAATTATGGCCGCTGCCCGCCTGGTTCGCCCAGGTGTTTGTCGACAATGGGGAGGGAGCCTCATCGAGCGATGAATTGTCGCAATGGTTCGTCACCGACGCCCCAGATGTTGACCCGGGCTACGGGTCGCGCGACTTCTGGCTGACTATGGATCCGGACGCCTTCATTAGTTGGTCAACGGACCAACTGGAGGGAACTGGTGTCCCGGTTCTATTCCCCATTGACCACGGAAATATCCAAGTACGCTAAGGCTATGGCCCTCATCCTGTCAAGCCGGGCAGCGATGCCCGGGCTTCTTTATCTCGGTCGACGATTGTTGTCCGCACCCGATTCAACAGCAGTTGCAGACGCAGTCTGCCCCCCACCCACAATGATAAGAGCGTTGCCAATGGATAGTTGACACGGTACCACAAGAACGCGGAGGGACATATGACATATAGAGTGCACCGTTTGGAGGTCAACAGGCCCAATATGCAGGAAAAGCTTGAACAGTTATTGACC
>JAGDMJ010000202.1 GCA_017860555.1 Bacteroidota bacterium | reverse complement strand
ATATTCGTGAGCACAGTGGGACCTCTCGATTCGTTATACCAGGTCTACTAGCTCCAAAACATACACTGTCGCGCTTGTACTCATATGTAAACACTCTGTCCACAACGGCAACCCCGTAGAGGACGATTTCGTACACGTTCGCCGGTCTTGACGGCACATTTCTTGAAGCGTTCCAGGGAGGGATCAATAACCGACATCCGTCAGAGTGGCACAACAGCAGCTTCTCCTCATTACACTCGTTGTTATCATCCTCGGACTCTCCATTGCCGTGGCTATAGGGTTGTTCGGAGACAACGCGGTCGATGCAAACCGGGATGCGGTCTCGCAGGATCTTCTCAATTTCTCGGCGCGGGCTCATGAATTCTACCGCCGGCCCAGCCTGTTCAACGGTGGCGGAGGTTCGTTTGGCGCGTTAACCGCCGGTGCCGCCGGCCTTCTTAGGCTCACTAACCTTCCTGGAGGAAAGAACGGGAACGGAGTCTACACGGTTTCTACAGCGGGTACGGCAAATCAGGTGACGTTGCAGGGCGTGGGGACCGAACTAGCCGCGGACGGCAACTACGTAACTGTCCTCATTCTCATCCGGGAGGGCCTGCCGGATTCTATTTACCACGTCCACTAGCGTCCCGGACACAACAAACCCCGGCTTTCGGCCGGGGTCTGTCGTGTCCTCCATCCCACCATCACTCATTTTGCATAAAGGACGATCCGGTCCCCGTTCCGGAGCAGAACTGAGAGTGCTCCGCTGGCCTGTGAAACGCTCTTCCTCACAACCTGGGTCACGCCCACCATGATTTCTGAAGCCTGGGTTCCGCCGAGCAGCTCCTGCAAATCGGATGCGCTGACGATGTAACTGCCGCTGTTCGGAACCTTGACGACGATCCCGCGCCCGAACTCCGGCCCCAATCCCTGGAGCGGTCCTCCCATTGCGAACTGACCCTTCCGATGACAGTTCGGTCCCCCTTTGCCACCATGATGACTCAAACTGTCAAAACCTCCGCGCATGCCCCGTTCTGCCACCTGCGGCGGACGCAGGTGGGGCACAATGCGCAGCAAAACGCTGTCGGTTGCCGACCCTCCCTGCCACTGAACCGAAAGGTCTGCGCTCCGCAAAATGGTATCTCGATCGGCATGGCCGACAAACGTTAAGAGCGATGGCGGCGCGATTACGTCAAACGTCCCGGCTGGAAACGACCCCGATCCGGACACCGTGAATTGATAGGTGCTGTTTGCGACAAAAGGAATATTGACGAAGGGTCCCTGATCCAACCGCATTCCTCTGCTGAACGTCTCGTACAGAACACTTCCATCCCGCATCGTGCGCTTCGTTAATTCCACAGACCCACCGTCATAGCTCAAGGTCACCGTGCCGATATCAAGTCCCGCGGGACGAATGTTGGCGGAGCTCGTCTCGGGCCAAACGACGGCATATGCTTCCCCGATAGTACCCTGCTGTGTGATATCCGGTCCCACAAACTTCTTCCACCCGATGGAGAACACTCCCTTCGTGGCCTCTTCTGTCACCCCGGCAACCCCCAGTTGAGCGAGATCTTGGCTCACGACCGACACCGCATTCGAGGTTCCTGCGGTCGAAGCCTGTTCCCTGGGGCCTGCGACATCAGAACAACCGAACACTCCGAGCATTGATGCAACCCCCATTGCCACGACAACCAGCACCGCCTTCGTCCGCATTGTACGACTCCTTCCGAATAGTTGAAGAACCACCAGGTGAACCGTTATTTGAGTAGTATCATTCTGCGTGTTTGCATGAAGCCGTCAGCAGTCAAACGATACAGATAAACCCCGCTCGACAGTCCGGAAGCGTCAAATCGCACTTCATACGTTCCCGACGCTTTTTTCTCATTGACCAGCACTGCCACTTCGCGCCCCAGAAGATCATAGACTACCAATCTGGTGTTACTGGCCCCTGACCCCTGACCTCCAGCCCCCACGATAGTGAATTGAATACTGGTCAACGGATTAAACGGGTTCGGATAATTCTGCGACAACACAAAGCTCTCTGGATCCATCACTGCCCCATCGGTGACCGACGTCGTAATCGCCGAGAGATTCAGGTCCACGATGGCAAATTGCGGGATGCCGGTGGGACTATACGACACGGTGGCCGTCTTTGACGCGACCGGCTCGTACCCGGGGAGATCCACGCTCACCGTATATGTTCCGGGACCGAGTCCTGCTATTTCATACTGTCCCGACCCGTCCGCGATGCCGAATCCTCCCACGGTGGAATTCGACCAGGCGTACACCATAGCACCTGCAACCGACGTGACAGGCTCCGCACTTGCCAGAACTCTGCCCCTGATACCCGCGAATCCGCGCGCCGTCACAGCGATCTCATACACAAAAATGTCGATACCTGTCACGATGTTCCCCTGGACAAATACGCGCGTCGCACGCCGCCAATTCGTGCTTGACGTGTCTGCCGTGTAGAACGCGGGTGCGTAACTCCCCACAGGCAGGGCAAGCACGTAGTATCCGCCCGGGGGCAGATCTTCAAGTGAGTAAGCTCCCAGCGAGTCCGTATCCGCAGTATAGGTATGCGGCACAGGGTAAGGATTGATGGCGGCCCAACGATCCCGGAACGCGATAATGCGCGAACGGACCCCCACCCCCTTCACCGTATCGAGGACGGAGCCCTGGATCGCACCAAGCGCGATGGGAGGGAGTTTCCGTAAAACAAAATCGATGCCCGTGGTATCCCTGGTCAGCAGCAGCCGCACGGCCGTCAACATATCGGACTCATTGACAAAGAAGCACTTCGCGTATCCTCTCGCGCGAGCGAAGGCGATGTAGGCACCAGGAACCACCTTGAGTGAGTATTCGCCAAGTGAATCAGTGGAGGCACGAAAGACATGCGGCGAACGCCCGTCCAGGTGGAAATCGAGTGTCGACCCTCCAAGGTCAAACATTCTCCGGAAATCGTCTACGGTGGAGTTGGTGTTCAGGGCAAAGCCGGTATGCACAAAGAACACTTCGGCCCCTTTTATGGGCGCCGACGCCGTATCACGCACGCTCCCCGAAACGGAGATCAGCGGCAGCGGACTGAGACCGCCGCGGAGGGTGAAATTCGCAATGGTGACACTGGGCGAGTCCGTTACGGTTATCACGTTTGCCTCGAGCGCCGACGCTTTTCCATCATACCACTGGCTTGCATACCGCGGGTCGGGAGAGATCGCGTGAAGCTTGTACTTGCCCGGATCAACATTGGAGAAACGGTAATTCCCGTTCATGTCCGTCTTGGCTGCATACGAAAGGTAGCCCGGGCGCATCGGCCCCACATTGACCGCCTGCAGGATCTCGATGACAATTCTCGGGATGCCTGCCCCGGTCGTATCGGAGACTTTCCCCTGCACAATTCCGTTTCCGGACGTCACGGTGACCATGAATCGCTGTATCCCTATCTCTCCCTTGCTTGACCGGGCCACGAGTGAAATCTTGTACCACCCGGAAGCGGGCGGAGTCCACGTGACGACACCCGAAATGGAATCGATCGCAAAATCGGGAGGAGTGATCAGGTCAGAGAAATAGCGGATGACGGCGGAAGAATCCGTGGAACGCGCCTGGGCGGTGTACTTGTACGGAACACCGGTGCGCCCGAAAAGTGGCGGTTGAGAAACAAACATTAATTGCATGTGATTCGGCGGCGGATTCCCCGGGTCGCCCTGTGCTATGCCCAACTGCGCAACAAGCGCGATGAGGACGAACGACAACAGTCCGTAGCGAGCTTTCATAGATTCCTCCCTCAGATGACTGATTGGCTTGAGATATGGCATTGTCGAACATGCTGGGGACACGTATTGGCTGTCCCTTTCCGTGCAAGTGGCATGCCAGTGGAATTGTCAGCAATTCAGGCGGATTTTCGGCGGATAGCATCCCAGTGGTATGCAAACCGTGCGCAGCTTGTGAACAGTTTGCGCACTCGAGGCGGGATGGTTCAGGGAAAAGAGAACTTGACCTTCAGATTACTCCCGGAGGCTGCCGGGGTGCCTAGCTCAGGCGAAATAGTGACCGCGGAATTGTGTGTAAAGACTTCGATCTCAGAGAGAAGATAGACAACGGCAAACGCGGCAAAGCAATACGATTCGGCCTTGGAATATCGGTTGTAGGTATCGTATTTGGCCTCGATATCCTCTGGTGTAGTTGCTGCAAGATATTCCTGACGCGCCGAGCTGCGCAAGAACGCGAATGTTACGGCTGACCCTAACGTCGCGATCCCGGCGCCAGCAAGAATGGGCCCGATGGGCGTCCGTCCATGGTACCACTGCTCCCAGCCGGGGAAGACAATCGTCCGGAACGTGATCCCTTCCGGAGGAACACTCCCTTTGACTGGCGAAGAGTCAATGCCTTGCGTCCGAGCCGCAAGGTACGTTGCACGAGCATCATTGAAGACGGCCAGGATTTTCGGCGATGTGAGAATGGGATCGAGCTCATGCGAAGGTGTGCGCCGCAGGATCGAGAGGAAGTGCTCCTTGGCAAGCGCTGTCTTCCCTTGCGCAACGAGTGAAAACGCCACCCATTGTTCGAATGCGACGCGGAGAGAATCGCTCAAGAGATCGTTCTCCAACATGCGTCGCGCCTCCAACTCGGCCAGCGAATATGAGCCTGCCGTGTAAAGGGAATCCACCATCCGGAGCGTGGAGTCAATTGCCGTTTGTGCCGGTGCCGGTCCGGGCAGAAGGCAGAAGAAGAAGCAGAAGATTCCTGTTCGCATCGGGCCTGTCATGGCTTGAATATCACAGATACTCGCAACGTCTCGCGGGGTGCCAGAGTGACATCCCAGACCGAATCCTTGAAGGCTGGATGATGAAACCGTATACGATGCTTTCCTGCCCTCAGGACAATCGGCCGGTCCATCGGCGTCGTATCCCGGTACTGGTCATCCACGGAAACCTCCGCCCAGGGAACAGAGGTGCAGCGGAGATAAGCCGCCTGTGCCAGGAAGTCCGCATCTACCATGAGTTCTTCTCCGGGACTTACTCGCACCAGCCGGACCATCGGCTCTAACTGTGGATGCGAGAACACGAACGTATGCACACCGGCAGCTACCTGAACGGGACGATGCAGTGGTAGTTCTCCCACGAAGAGGCTGTCCACATATACCTTCACCCCGGGAGAGCTCACCAGCGTGACGAATCCGGAATCCTGAGAACGGCGCGCTGTCTCCCGGTTGGGTCCGGGCGGCTCTTGTA
The DNA here is from genome assembly GCA_017860555.1 of Bacteroidota bacterium. Classification (GTDB taxonomy): domain Bacteria; phylum Bacteroidota; class Ignavibacteria; order UBA10030; family UBA6906; genus JAGDMJ01. Next base: position 1,248 of record JAGDMJ010000202.1, on the reverse strand, counting down.
TGACTGCCGGGGGTCGATCTGAAAGAAAAGGAGAGCCGGACACGCTCTTCTGCGAATCGGCCGGCACCACGCTGTCCGCCGTCGAAGGTTGATTCGACATGGGAACCGAGACTGGCGCTCCGGTAACAGCGGGGGTTTCGTTCCTCACCAGCGAGTAGATTCCCCCCAGAACGAGGGTCGCGACGACGGCAGCGGCAATGAACGCTCGCCTCTTCGCCGGGGTAGGGGCTGCAGACCGGGCCGGACGGACAAATTCACTTGACCCCGATCGTCCCAGAGCGGCAAGAGCTTCCCGGGGCGAAGCATATCGCTGGCTCCTGTCGGGGTGCATCAGTTTCTTCAGGAATGCCACGAACTCAGGGGTTGACCGGACACCAAAGGCGTCAAGCATATCCGGCTTGAACCGCGAGATCCGGTTCAAGCATTCGGAATACGTGGCCCCCTCGAACAATTGTTTGCCGTTCAGCACTTCCACAAGTGTGGCGCCAAGAGAAAAAAGATCGGTGCGCGCGTCGGCCGCTTCGCCCTGAAGGATCTCGGGCGCGAGATACGCGGGAGTGCCGACAATGGTCCCCTCGCTGGTCAACGTTGGCGCCACAGCAACCTGCGCCAGGCCGAAATCGGTGATCTTGATCGTCCCCGACGATGAAACCAAGATATTCCCCGGTTTGATATCGCGATGGATGATCCCCTGCGCGTGGGCGGCCGCGAGTCCACGGAGCACATGTACCGCGACCTTTTCTGCGAATGCAAACGTGTGAAATTCCTCCTCCGCAACGATTTCTTTCAGCGACCGGCCTTCGACATATTCCATGATGATGGCCGGAGATCCATCATGTTCGCGCAAATCATAGACCTGCACGATGTTTTCCGACCGAAGCGAGGCGCAAGCCCGCGCTTCGCGGATGAACCGCTGACGCACATGCTCGTCGTGGGTGAGATGACGGTGCAATACCTTCAGGAGCACCTCGCGTCCCAGCGTGTCGTCGAAGGCGCGGTACACGCAGGTTGTGGCGCTCTCGCTGATCTTCTTGTCAACAGTGATCGCCATGTCAGTCGGTGGTTCCGGTTTGCCATTCCTTCAACCGGTACTGGAGCCATCGGAGGGAAACACCCAGGCGCTCTGCGGTGCGCGTCCGGTTGCCTCCCATTTCGGTGAGGGTTGTCTCAATGATCTGCCGCTCGAAGTCAGCGAGTGTCGTCGGCGCGGCCTGCCCCCCCGGAACGGCTGAATCGTCCAGCAGGAAA
>JAGDMJ010000201.1 GCA_017860555.1 Bacteroidota bacterium | reverse complement strand
TGGGTACCCAACAGACACGTGTCGAACTCTGAACGATATGATTTTGATGGCAGAGAGACCTATGCTGCAGGCTACGCGATGGGTACCTTTAATATCGGACCCCGATTGAAGCTGTTTGGGGGCGTTCGGTATGAACATTACAATATGGACTATAAAGCGAGTTTCGTCTATGTCACTCACTCGGTCGATGGAGTGTGCCTTATATTTGATACATTGAATACGGTCAATCGTAATGACGACGATTTCCTTCCGAATGCCCAGCTCCGGTATTCGATTACGGATTGGGCCGATCTGAGACTAGCCTACACGCAATCTCTCTCCCGCCCGGACTATCAGGCGATCCTTCCGAATATTTACTTCGAGCCCGGCGCCTCAGCACAGGCTGGAAATACCAGATTACAACCAACCCTGTCGAACAACTATGACGTAAGCCTCTCCTTCCACAATAACGATCTTGGGCTCTTTACGGTAGGCGGTTTCTACAAGAACCTGGACAACGTGTTTTTCTCGACATCGATCTACTATCAGAATCTGGGACTCTATGACGTTTCGTTCCCCGATTCATCTCTCTGGCAGGGTCTCGGGCTCCAGGCTCCGAGCAAGTCGACGCAGATATCCACGTTCATAAACAATAATCATCCGGCCCACATAAGAGGGATAGAGCTCGAGTGGCAGACACGGTTCTGGTACCTGCCGGGTCCTCTTGACAACCTGGTGCTGAATGTCAACTATACGAGAGTATGGTCTGACATGGACTACCGGCAAGTGCTGAACATCGATTCAACCTATCAGGACGGTAGATTCACGAAACACGTATACCTCACCAAAGACACCACGCGCAATGCAAGGCTTCTCAATCAGAGTGACCACGTTCTGAACGTGGCGCTCGGAGTTGATTACAAAGGATTCTCGGGACGTGTCTCGTTCAACCTGCAAAGCAATGTGATTACCACTGTTGGAGCAACGCCGGAACTGGATCAGTTCACGGGAGCAATCTATCGATGGGATCTCACTCTCAAACAGACATTACCGGTGGAGGGCCTAAGTCTCTCCTTCGACGTTCAGAATTTGACGCATTCGCCAACAACCACATATCAGAGATTCAGACGGGTCGTCGGGGGGGAAGTATCGGATAACGTTGCACAGACTCAGTATTATCCAAGCTTTTATCAACTTAGCTTGCGCTACAGCTTGTGATTCTTTTCGTCACTAAATCCGCGCCTGTGTGCGTGATCCAAGGCGTTATTTCGACATCTTGCTAAGAAATCAAGGAAAGGAGGATATGCCTGAGGCGAAAAGCGGAACGGAGGTATAGTTCAATTAACGTATTTTGGTTTCACATAGGAGGACTTACAGTGAAACGCAGATTGGTACTTCTTATCGGTGCGGTACTCTTCCTGTTCTGTGTGGCTGGGGCACAGACCTTCCCAGATTATGTTTCCTCCATGCGGGGAGATACTGCTGTTATCAAAGATTTTTCGGAAAAAGGAAATGAGGCGAGTACGCTGGGGACCGCGATGAATCTGGATGCGGCGCCACCCGCGGGACGCGTGTATATGCTAAAGAAGAATGGCTATTATCCAATTCTTACAACTCCTACCACAGCGACGGATAGACCGGTTGTCATCGTTGGTGAGGACTTTACGCGTCTGGTGAATAATAAAAACGCGAGCTCCGCGCCTCCCGTAATCTGTGGTTACAGGGATGCGGGCGGCAACAACACAGGGGGAATAAATATCGGAAGCTCTGCGACGATCAAAAATTGCAGCATCATTCCTGGAATTTCGGATGGCACCCTGGGCTGGGCGTTTTTCGGGACGACAGCGGCAGACCAGAAGCTCGTTCTTGAGAATGATCTCTTTGAGCGGACACGCTGGGTCGAAATCCAGTCCAATGCCTGGCCAGGGATGAACCTGCAGATCCTTGACTGCTATTTTGTGAACTTGAGCGGGCAGCCCTGCCGGCGCAACGGTGGCGTCTACGACAATGTGAACAACAATACAGATACGATCTGGGTGGAGAATTCAACGCACGTCATGGCCCAGGGGATGATGTATAAATTCAGGAATTACCAGATCAACAAACTCTTCTTCAACCATAACACGTTCGTTGACTGTGCCGGAAGCATCTTTGAGAGCCAGGGATACGTCAGCGACCTGACGGTCACCAACAACATCTTTGTGAACTGCAACGTCCAGGCGTTCGGCGACAGCATTGGCAATAACGAGGACAAGAGTGAAGTCGATCCGCATTGGCTCCCGACGGGTCTGGTCAATCTCGATACACTGGAGTCCACGATGGTCCAGATGGATCGAAAGGTGCTGGTGGACAACAATGTTATCTACTGGGATCCCAAATTCGATGACATGGTTGCCACGTTAAAGACCAACAACGTGAACAACGATCAGACCTGGGTCTCCCAGATGATTACGATGAATACCAGGACCCAGGCAATGTTCGACGATGATGCGAATTATCCATACTTGACCGAAGGTACCTGGTATCCCAAATTGCCCGCCTTTACGGACCCACAGGACCTTCTGACGAATTGGGTTGATTCGGTAAAGGTCTTTGCTACGAAGACGGTTGACATCGCGGGCGTCGGAACTGCCGCGGTTCTGTCCGATTGGCGGAAGGTCCTGATCGGTCCTGATTTCTATGTTTACTCGGACTGGCCGATTCCGATCGATCTTTCCTACACTGATGCCGATCTCATGGCAGGTGGAACAAATGGCTTCCCGGTGGGCGACTTGAACTGGTTCCCTGCACGGAAGGCCGAGTGGGAAGCTCAGAAAGATGCGGAGCATGCGAAACTGGATTACATGTTGTATAATGGGACGCTGGCCGTTCAAGAGGGCGGCGCACTGCCCGAAGCCTTTGCTCTGGACCAGAACTACCCGAATCCCTTCAACCCGAGCACGACGATCGCTTTCTCGCTCCCGCGTGCGTCGGATGTGAGTCTGAAGGTCTTCAACCTTCTCGGTCAGGAAGTCGCGACGCTGATCAACGGACACCGGACCGCGGGCTCGCATGAAGTCAAGTTCAATGCTGCCGGGCTGTCGTCCGGGGTGTATTTCTATAAGCTGGTAAGCGGCGACTTCACGCAGGTGAAGAAGATGTCGCTGGTGAGATAGCAGCAGTTGCTCTCTCATGCCCGCCCAATGGGCGCGGCAGGACTATGGGCGTGGAGTTGGAGGCGATCATGTCCCTCCAACTCCCGCCTCCATTGGGACTTCCACGTGATATGTTCGTTGTCAGTCGGGAGATCGGGTCAGGGCACCTCGTCGCGCTATGCGTGACCGGTGGCTTGATCTCTCTGGGTTTTTACCGGACCCTGATAGTGACTTATCAGGGTTTTCTTTTTACTATTGTGTAGGCCGGCCCCGGGCCCTCTTCTCGCCTGCGGTTGTCGTCCTTACCGGATCCATTGGGTTCATTTACTATGAGTTCCTTTATGACACACCGAGTGCGCTGCCTGCTTCGTTCTGCTCTCCAGGGGCTTCTGGCGTTGACAGTTCTCACCAACGGCCATGCCCAGGACACCTCCCGGCAGAGTATCATCGCAAGAATCGATGGCAGGTACCCGATTAGCTTTGCGGAGGTGCAGCAGTTCCTCTATGACTCTCATCTTATCTACAAGTACCCCAAGAACAGGGCAAAGGCGTACCAAAAAGCTGTGGATGGGAAAGTCGTGAATCAGTTGAAACTCATTGATTTCTTCGCCCTGGGACTCGACAAGGACGAAGAACTGCTCCGGGGAATCAAACGGGAAATCAGCGAAGAACTGGTGGTTCGCTACTACGAGACACAGTTCTATGAGAAGTATATGAACGAAGACTCTGTCAAAAGCGCATACGCAGATGTGGGGAAGGAGGTGGTCTATCAGCAAGTCACTCTGGCAAAGCCACAAAGCGCATCGCCGGAGGATCTGGCATCATTGCGAGCTCGCGCGACCAGCGTCAAGAATCAAATTGACGGTGGTGCCGACTTTGCAGAGGTGGCGAAGGACTACACTCCCGCCAGTGATTCAGCCCGTTCAGATTATCTCATGCCACCTCTGACCTGGAGGTTAAGCCTCCTCAGCGACCTCAGCTACACCATCTTTCGTCTGCCCGTTGGTGAAGTGCGAATCATTGAAAGTACAGAGTCAATCTCCATCGTGAAAGTCGTCGCAGTCAGGAAGAGAGACGTCGCACCATATGAAAACATGAAGGAAGAGATTCGAAAAGCTCTCGACCAGAGGTACGTGGACGTCAGTCTCAAGGAGTTTGAACGAACGAAGCAGAGCCTGATTGATGAAAAGGCGTTGGCGTGGAATCGCGAAGCGCTGGAACAGCTGGTACAATGGTCGGGTATCCCTCATTTCTACGACACTGGTTATTCGGATACCTTGCGCAATGCGGTGTCGCGCGGGAGAAATCTCGTCGTTGTCACCTATCCCAACGGGAAAGTCGATCTCTCGGAGTATCTCCGCCTACTGAATGACGTCCTGAAATGGGGGAACGTATCCCCCATAACGCAGGAGAACGTGAAGAAGTATATCCTCGAAGCCGTGCGAACCGACATCCTGGTGAAGAGGGCGAAGGCCCTGAATCTCGAAAGGGACATCTTCCATGCTCAGACAAACAATCCTGTGCTGCGCAACGAGATTCTCCGGCTCTACGACTTCCAGGCAATTGAAGCCCGAATCCCGCTGGCGACCGGCAAGGCGCTCAGAGAGTTCTATGAGGCACACAAGGAGTCGATGTTCTACCAGCTAGCAAAGGTAAATCTCTACGCGGTCATCGATTCAAGCAAGAAGGTCGTGGAGGAAGCAAGACGTAAACTCAAGCAGAACGTCCCGTTTGAAAAACTCGCGCCGGAGATCTTTGTGAAGACATATGTACGGGGACGGGATGGCGCCATGGATACCTTTCTCGAAGATGAACCCCCGTACCTTGCTGAACGTGCGTTCAGACTGAAGCTCCACGAGACCGCCGGACCAATCGAATACATCGATTCCACAAAGGGGCGCCAGTATGCGCTCATTAAATGCGTCGCCCTGCGGGGGGAGAGACAATTGTCCTACGAGGATGTGGAGAAGACCATCGCGGAGGTTTTCACAAAGTACCACAGAGCGGAGCTCACCCGGGCCACGGAAGACTTTCTGAGGAAGAAATACACCGTCACGGTCTACGCGGACGTTCTCAATCGAGAGCTGGAATCCATGGGACTTAGAGCCCAATGATGGAGGAGTGTATCATGTTTCCACGGTTTATCTCGTTCACTGTGACGAACGCGTGCAACCTCCGGTGCCGCATGTGCGGTCAGTGGAGCGAGGAAGGATATGTCCTGAACCACACGGTCGACACCAGATCGCGCATGACTCTGGCGGACTGGAAACGCCTGGTCGATGAAATTGCTGAGCACAAGATACGATTCGTGCTGGTGCGCGGGGGTGAACCGTTTCTTTTCAGGGGCATCATAGAGCTTCTGCGATATATCAACGCGAAGGGGATCTTTCTTTCGATCGACACCAATGGCACTGTCCTGGATCGGTGCGCTGTGGAGCTCAGCAGCATCTCCAACATGCATATAACGTTCTCGGTGGACGGTCCTGAAGATGTGCACGATGCTGTCCGATGCGAGAAAGGAAGCTTCCAGAAGATAAGACAGAATATCGCCTTGCTGACAGATCTGGAACAGAAATGCGGCAACAAGATCAGTAAGAGCATCTGCTTCACCATCAGCAGGTACAACTACACCTCGCTGGGGCAAATGGCTGATGTGGCTCGCAGCCTCTCCATACCCTCCGTCAATATTGTGCCGTATTACTATTTTTCAAATAAAGTTGGAACTGAATACGACAGGGAGCTGAGAGAGAATTTCGACTGCACAGCCTTCTCCTGGAAGGGATTCCATCACGAAGGTTCAGGAGTTCAGTTCGACAGGTTCAAAGAAGAACTGCAGAGATACCGGGAGACCCTGGGTGACATCTATGATTTTCCCTACATGCCCCTCACCCAGGATGAGTACAGGATCTGGTTTCACGATGAATCGACGCAGGTGAGATCTGCCACCTGCCTGAATGTCGAGAACCTGATTGATATCCAGCCCACCGGTGAGGCCAATTTCTGCGTTGATTTCCCCGACTACTCGATCGGTAACATCAAAGATGCTAGCATCAGCGAAGTTTGGAACAGCTCCCGGGCACAGAGGTTTCGAGACTACAGGCGTCGGAAACCACTGTCGGTTTGTCACCGATGTGGGGCCAAGTACATATCTGAAATCAAAGAATAGACTTCCCCGAGACCCACAACACTCAGGAAGCTTACCGATTGTATAAAAGGAGAATATCATGCTGTGGAAACGCGTAAAACATGGCTTTGAAGGTATCCTTGCGGGGAAGATCCTAAGGGATGTGCGCAGCCAGACGAGCGGAACCCTTGTCTTGGTGCTCCTGATTCTCATGTCCAACACA
>JAGDMJ010000200.1 GCA_017860555.1 Bacteroidota bacterium | reverse complement strand
GCATGTGCGCGACACCCTGCGCATCGAGGTTACCGTAACAAACACCGGCAGCGTCGCCGGGAAGGAGGTTGTGCAGCTCTATCTTCACGACGACTACAGCTCGATATCGCGTCCTGTCCGGCAACTGAAAGGGTTTTCCAAGGTGTATCTTGAGCCCGGTCAGAAAAAAACTGTGCAGTTCACCCTCACGGCACCGTCGCTTTCCTTTATCGGACAGATGAACAGGCGGATCGTCGAACCCGGAGGATTCCATGTCATGATAGAAAAGCTCTCGGCCGATTTTCTGTTGGAATAGATCGCCCGTTCAGGCGCAGCCAGGTTGGCGGACACTCTCGAGAGCAGCGATACGCGGTCTTATGTTTTCTTTGCTTCCGTTCTGGCAAAGGAGACCTCCCCGTCCACACAATATTATCGCGCAGACGGGGAGTCTGTTTCAGGAACTCTCTACTGTGACGCCACTTGCAGTCCCACGTAGAAGGTGTTGGCGCCGCGTTTCACCAGGAATGCTGCGGTATCACTTTTGCCCATGGCTTTGATGGCTGCATGGAAGTCCTGCACCGATGTGACTTCCTTGCGGTTCACTTCCTTGATAAGGTCGCCGCGTTGCAGTCCGGCTTCTTCAGCCGCGCTGCCGGGCGTGACACTGGTGACGACTACACCGCGCTCTCCCTCGAATTTCATCTGTCGGGCCAGATCAGAGGTCAGTGTTTGAACCGAGAGCCCCAGTTTCTGACTTGACTGTTCCTCCGATTCCCCATCGTCGCCTCCACGCGAAGCGGCGAGTTCTTTCGGCCGCTCGCCCAGTGTGACGGTCACTTCCTTCTGCTGGCCTTCACGGAGCAGCTGGACTTTCGCCGAGGAACCGGGCGAGGCCTCCGCCACCAGGTTGCGAAGTTGTGTGCTGCCGGTAACCTTTGCCCCGTTGAAGCTCGTTATGATGTCCCCTCGTTTGATCCCCGCTTTGTCGGCCGGACCGTCGGAACTCACATCCCCGACGAGAGAACCCTCGGATGTCTTCAGGTTGAGAGCCTTCGCCAGGTTTTCATCGATATCCTGGGGTATCAACCCGAGATAGCCGCGCGAGACTTTGCCGTCGGCGATGAGCGAGTTCATGATACTTCTGGCCATGTTGATCGGCACGGCAAACCCGATGCCCACGTTGCCCGTCCCGGTGGGACTGTAGATCGCCGTGTTGATCCCGATGACGTTGCCGTCCAGATCCGACAGTGCGCCGCCACTGTTGCCCGGATTGATCGAGGCATCAGTCTGGATGAAGTCTTCATAGTCTGCCAGGTTCATCGACGAGCGCCCCTTGGCGCTGATGATGCCCGCCGTTACTGTGTGCATCAGATTGAAGGGGTTGCCTACGGCGATCACCCACTGGCCGACTTTCACATTGTCGGAATTACCGAGCGACGCCACCGGAAGGTTGTCCGCGTCGATTTTGATGACAGCGATGTCGGTCTGGGGATCGCGTCCCACTACCTTGGCGGAATATTTCTTTTTATCCTGGAGCTGAACAGTCAGCTTTTCAGACCCATCGACGACATGGTTGTTCGTGAGGACATAACCATCCCGTGAAACGATCACGCCAGATCCGAGCGATCGAATGGTTTGTTTTTGTTCCCTGCCGCCGGGGTTGCCCTGGTTGCCGTAGAACCTGCGGAAGAAATCATTCCCGAAGAAGTCGCTGAACGGGTCGCGAACACTTTTGACCGTTTCAGTGAAGATCGGCACCACCGATGGGTTGACCTTGGCGGCGGCTGCCTCGAATGCCGCGCTGAACTGGTTCAGCAAGTCTTTGCCCTGGGATGCGCTCTGGGACCCAGCCTGAGCAGATTCCGGTGTACTCCGGGTAACAGTCGCAGGTTCCGATTCGGGTCTGGGATTTCCGGCGCCCAAGACGGAGATGAAGAGCACGCCTGCCGCGAAGGCGACGACAAGAAGCACTGTTAGGATCAATGAGTGCCTGCTGGTTCTGAGCATAGATACCGTCCTTTCTGAATGATGAGATAGCTGGTTCCTGATTGATCGTGAGCCTGGTTTCTGTTCTGTCAGAGCAGCGTAAAGCGGATGATGAACAGGAGGAGGACAGCGATAGCAACAATGGCCGCGAGGCTCATCACCGTTCTTTTCCCACCGATCCTGACAGGATCGATTGCCTGAGGTGGCTCTAAGCGCTTTTTCCACATACAGAAATCAGTCTACCTGGTACTGCAATAGAATACGAGGGGTGTATGACCGGAAGATGAACGGAGAATGACAGAATTGTCATGAAACGAGGCAGGATCGCGGGACTATCAAACCCACGATCGATCCAGGATGGGTCATAAACAAACATCAGAAATATGACGCAAGACGTCAGACGTCTGATGTCTCAAGGCATCAACCGTCCCTCACTGGCAACGTCACGGTGAAGCAGGACCCTTTCCCCACTGCGCTCCGAACGGAAACCGAACCGCTGTGGGCATTGGCGATCCACTGGGCAATGGAGAGGCCGAGCCCGCTCCCGCCTTTTACCCGCGTGCGCGCCTCGTCAACCCTGTAAAAACGCTGGAAAACCTTGTCCAGCGCGTCCTGCGGAATTCCAATCCCTGTATCTTCTATATCAATGTGTACCTCTCCGCCTGCCCGGCGCGACGAAATAGACACGGAACCGCCTGGATCCGTATACTGAACCGCATTGGAAAGGAGCACGCGGAACAACTGGCGCAAACGGGCTTCATCCCCGAGAACGGTCACCTGATCGTTGCGACGAAGCTCGACGTTGAGCGGTTTGTCTGAAGACAGGATGACGGCATCCTCGTGAATGTCCCGGAGAAGCCGGGAGAGCTCTACCGCCTCCTTCTGGATCTTGATCTGCCCGGCGTCAGCCTTCGCAAGCGTCAGGAGGTCATCCACGATGCGCGACATCCTGACGGTCTCCTCAAGATACGTCGTGACGAGACGCTCCGTTTCCTCGCGCGTCAACGCGCGCGCAAGGGCAAGCTCTGACTCTCCTTTGAGTATTGTCAGCGGTGTGCGAAGCTCATGAGCAACACTCAGGGAGAATTCCCGGATCTGGCTGAACGACGACTCGAGGCGCGCGATCATCCGGTTGATCGTGGTGATAAGCTGGCCGAGTTCGTCGGGCACGTCGCGCTGCGGGATGCGTTCGCTAAGATTCTTCGCGGAGATGCGGTCCGCGAGCCGGGTGATCTGGCCAATAGGGCGAAGAACCATCCCTGCCATGATCCACCCGCCGGCGAACGCAACAAACAGCACGACCGGCATGAGGACGCCGAAAATCGAGAGGAGGTGACCCAGGACCGTCTCCGTGGCCGTCTCGCTGTATGCCACCTGGATGATGAACGGATCGGTGCGCCGCAACGCGACGCGGTAGACCTCTCTGTCGGGGGATGTGACCGACTGCAGGAGAGTCCGATCGGGGGGAAGGATCGTTCCCGACACAAGGAAGGACCTCCCGCTGGGAGAGCGGTACAAGATGGTGCCGTTCACGAAAGCGAGAACAACATCGTAGTTGCGAGGATTCACATTGTAGTGCGCCACGATGCGCTGACCGACATCGTTGGAGAGATCGCTCAGCGTCCAGACATCGATGCGGCTCCGCTCCAGGTCGACGAGTCGGGAAATCCAATCGATCTCTTCGACCAGGTTCTGCTCCAGTCCCGCCTCTTCCACGTGCCGCAAGTAGACGTACACGCCGGCGCCGAAGAGAATGAACGCCGCCAGAAGAATGATCGAATACCAGAGCGTCAGGACAAACCGGGTGGATCTAATCCTCTGTCGCAGAGTCATCGGTAGGTTCTTTCAGTGCATAGCCAACACCACGAACGGTGTGGATGAGCTTCGTGGGAAATCCATCATCAATTTTCCGGCGGAGACGGTTGATGACCACGTCGACAATATTGGTCTCGCTGTCGAAGTTGATATCCCAGATGTGCTCCATCAGGATCACCCGGGAAAGAACCCGCCCTTTGTTCCGGAGGAGGTACTGGAGCAGTTCGAACTCCTTGTTGGTGAGCGGAATGTCCTTGCCCCCTCTCTCGACGCGGCGGGAAAGAAGGTCCATCCGGAGGTCGGCGACCGTCAGGAACGAGGCCATCACGTCCGCAGACTTTCTGCGCACGATCGCCCGGATACGGGCCAGGACCTCCGAAAAGGCGAAGGGCTTCGGAAGATAGTCATCGGCACCCAGGTTCAGCCCCTCCACGCGGTCCTCAATGTCGCTTTTTGCCGAGAGCATTAGGACCGGCGTGGCAATCTTCAGCGCCCGCAATGCGGTAAGGATCTCGAAGCCGTTTTTTCCGGGGAGCATCACATCCAGAATGATAGCGTCGTACGATTCTGTCTGCGCCAGGCGTAGCCCCGTGTGGCCGTCAGCCGCGACGTCCACCGTGAAGGATTCGGCCTGGAAGCCTTTCTGGAGGAACTGGGCGACCTTTTTCTCGTCTTCAACGATCAGGATCCGCATGCAGGCAATATAGCACTTCACCCCGAGCATTTCAACGAAGCAACATCGGGCGAACACCCGAGGGCCCAAAATACGCAACTATCCTGATGGCAATGTGGAAGCGTCTTTCGCTTCTTGAATCATCACTGCGGCGGAACAGCAGGAAAGGAGAGCATGAATTTCAGGCAGATCTGGCAAACGCTCAAGACGATCATTGACGAGTATTCCAATGATAAGGTCCCGAAACTTGCCGCGGCGCTTTCATACTTCACGGTATTCTCCGTGGCGCCGCTCCTGGTGATTGCCATCGCCGTGGCAGGCGCCATTTTTGGTGCCGACGCAGCCCAGGGGAGGATCGTTCAGGAACTCAAAGGACTGGTCGGGTTCGAGGGGGCCCAGCTGATTCAGACAGCGATCAAGAAAACCAACGAGACGAGTGGCGGAACCATCGCGACGATCATCAGTATCGTGACGCTGGGTATCGCTGCCACCGCCGCGTTTATCGAACTGCAGGATTCGCTCAATATCATCTGGAAGGTCAAGCCAAAACCGGGAGGGGCGTTCCTGAAGGAATTCATCAGGAACAGGTTGGTGTCGTTCGGACTGGTTGTGGGGATGGGGTTCCTGCTACTCGTGTCGTTGCTGATTTCGGCCGGACTTTCCGCGCTCGAGGAGTATCTGGGGTCCATTCTTTCCATTCCTCCGGTCATCCTGCAAATCGTCAATGTCGTCATCTCGCTCGGAGTGGTCTACATCCTTTTTGCATTGCTCTTCAAGATACTGCCGGATGTCCAGATCTCCTGGAAGGATGTGCGAATAGGTGCTCTGGTCACTACGTTCCTGTTCGTCGCCGGAAAATACCTCATCGGTCTTTACCTTGGCCGTGGATCAATAGGATCAACCTACGGAGCTGCAGGCTCCCTGGCAATTCTTCTGGTCTGGGTTTACTACTCGGCACAGATCCTGTTCCTCGGAGCGGAATTCACGTACGTGTACGCGACGATGTTCGGATCCGGGGCAAAGCCGACCGAGCACGCAATTCCGACCACGACCCGGCTGCAGGAACACGCGAAGTCAGCCTAGAAGGGAAGAGGGAAGAGTGCAGAGGGAAGAATAGAATCGGTAAGTTTTTGTTCTTCCCTCTACCTTCTGCACTCTACCCTCTACCCTCTTGTAACTCACCCGCCCCGGTTGTATCTTGGATGGCAGTTCTGACCAACCGGAGCACCTCAGCGATTGGGAATACAATGCGTTTCAGATCGAACTCCATGACAAGACGCTGCCCAAAGGACTTGTGACGTTCGTGTTGGATGCTTCGGGTCGATCAGCTGAGATGAGAATGGACATCCCCAATCCGGATTTCGATTTCGGTGAATTGCAGCTCAGTCGTGTCGGCGACGCTTCGTCAATGTGACCTTCACTTTACCCCCGAATTTCATGCACATTGTTATCGATAGAAACATCCCGTTTGGGGAGCGCGTCTTCAGCACTCTGGGGGAAGTAACGGCGCTTGAAACGGTCGACATTCAGGCTTCCGCGGTGCGAAATGCGGACATTCTGGTGATTCGCTCCGAAACGAAGGTGAACGCTGCATTGCTTGGTGGAAGTCCTGTCCGCTTCGTGGGGACCGCAACCATAGGCACGGATCATGTCGATCTGGATTATCTTGCCAGGTGCGGAATTGGCTTTGCCAGTGCTCCGGGGTGCAACGCAAACTCGGTTGCGGAGTATGTCGCCGCGGCGCTCCTCACACTTTCGCAAAGGCTTCGTTTCAGTCTTGCGGGAAAAAGTCTGGGCATCGTGGGGATAGGAAATATCGGCTCAAAGGTGGTGAAGGTTGGAGAGGCGTTGCGCATGAGCGTTTTGCAGAACGACCCGCCCCTGGCCCGGCAGACCGGGAACGCTTGTTTCCTTCCTCTGGACGCATTGATGGATGTTGATGTCCTCACGTTGCACGTTCCGCTCAGCAGGACCGGCCCCGATGCTACCTATCATTTTTTTGACACGG
>JAGDMJ010000199.1 GCA_017860555.1 Bacteroidota bacterium | reverse complement strand
AACTGGATCTCCTCTTCAAAACCCAATTCCCGCTTTGCCTTGGAGGCGTCGCAGGTCCAGTAGTCCTGCACCATGTCACGTGCCTTCTCAAAATTGATCAGTGCGGGTTTCGAGCTGAACTTTGCCATCAGTTCGGCCACCGCTGCGATGGCATATATCCCCGGCTCGGGGACGCGGATGCGGAGGACCCGCTTGCCCAGCGCACGGCGCGTTATCTCCCCGAGTTCCCGCCATCCATACACGCGTTTGCTGGAAATGAAATAGGTCTGTCCGATCGCCATTTCGCTCTCGGCTGCCATAACTGTGCCCCGGACAAGGTCCGAGACATGAATCATGCTCACGAATTTCTCCTGGAGTCCGGCCATTGGCTGGAGGCCCCGGCTTACCGTATGGAAGAATTCGAAGACGTCCTTGTCTCGCGGCCCATAGACAACGGGAGGGCGCACGATCGTGCATTTCATGGTACCAGCGGCCGTGTGGCATTCCTGTTCTGCTGCGAGCTTGCTGCGTCCGTAGGTGGTGATGGGATGGGGAATGACCTCCTCGTTGATCGGGGCCTTGGAGGGACTAGGCCCGGCGGCGGCCTGGCTGCTCAACAGGATGAACCTGCAGAGACCCGGGTTGCGTTCACGAGTGGCATCGAGAAGGTTCCTGGTGCCGACTGCATTGCCCTGGAAGTATTCCTCCTCAGTCCTTGCCTTTGTCAAACCTGCAGAATGATAGATATAATCAACACCTTCAACAGCTCGACGGAGTGCCTCCTTGTCGAATAGATCGCCATACACCAGTTCCACGGGAAGGTCTTTGAGCCAGACTGTACTGCTTGTCTTGCGCAACAGGCAACGAACGGCATGTTTCTTACTCAGCAGGAGCTCGGCCAGATGGCTGCCGATGAAGCCGGTTGCTCCGGTGACAAGGATCTTCATGATGGGCTCGGGGGCTATGGATTGACTTTTTGTGCTCGTTCAAGTATATTGAATCACCATTTCATATGCAATCCTGCATTGTTCATGCTCCGGCGATCTCGCCATAGCGTTTCGCAGCGATTCTTCCACCATCTTTCAAATTGTGTTAAAGGACCCGCACAGTGAGTCATACCGCGAAGCACACAGAGGTTAAGCCTGTTGATTTGTTCCAGAAGTGCTGGTCATTTACCCGTGCCGATGAGATCAAGGCAAGCGGGTTCTACCCTTACTTCCGTCCCATTGAGGAGAATGAAGGCCCGGTTGTGAGGATCGAGGGGCGGGTGTGCATTATGGCCGGCTCCAACAACTACCATGGCCTCACGGCGGATCCTCGCGTGAAGGAGGCAGCGAAAAGGGCATTGGAGAAGTATGGGACGGGGTGCTCGGGATCCAGGTATCTCACCGGGACTCTTGATATTCACAACGAACTTGAAGAAAAGCTTGCCGCTTTCATGGGCAAGGAGTCCTGTCTGCTCTTTAGTACCGGCTACCAGACCGCACAGGGAATCATCCCGACGCTCGTGCAGAAGGGCGAATACGTGATATCCGACAAGGACAACCACGCCTGTATCGTCGCCGGGAATTTGATGGCAAAGGGGGCTTTCGCGGACTTTGTCCGATTCAAGCATAACGACATGGAAGATCTGGAGCGAGTGCTTAAGAGGCTGCCCCAGTCCAAGGCCAAGCTCATCGTCTCAGACGGAGTCTTCAGCACCACCGGGACGATTGTGAACCTTCCTCATCTGGTGGATGCAGCAAAGAGGCACAATGCTCGTATTCTTATTGACGATGCTCATGCCACCGGGGTGGTCGGCAAGGGTGGGAGGGGGACGGCCAGCCATTTCGGGTTGGATCGAGATGTTGATCTCACCATGGGCACGTTCAGCAAGACCTTTTCCTCTCTCGGCGGTTTTGTCGTCGGCGACGCCTCGGTTATCAACTACCTTAAGCATCATGCTCTTGCACTGATCTTCAGCGCCAGTCCCACTCCTGCTGCCGTGGCCGCTGCGCTTGCAGCATTGGCGATTCTCGAAAAGGAGCCTGAACGCATGGACCGGCTGATCGCCAATGCCGACAAGATGCGCAAAGGCTTCAAGCAGATGGGTTTCACGGTGATCGACGGTCAGACAGCGATCGTGCCCGTCATTATCGGCGAGGACACCAAAACCTTCGTCTTCTGGCGTGAGTTGTTCGAAGCGGGCGTTTTCGTCAATGCCTTTGTCAGCCCGGGCGTCCCGCCCGGCATGGCGATGCTTCGGACCAGCTACATGGCGACGCACGAGAATCACCACCTGGACAAGATCCTGGAAACTTTCTGCACCATTGGAAAGAAACTGGGAGTCATCTGAGTCGCTGTCGATCCACCGATCTTCACATCTTTTCTTGCACAACAACAGAGAGCATCCATCTCCACTGTCCGGTCCCCCTGCGGCCGGTGAGTGATCCAGACACTCTATCCGAGGTTTGGCATGGCCAGCGTTACCCTCCGCCCTGTGCGCACTAAAAAAGACGAGACCCGCTTCATCAAATTCCAGTGGACCATCAACGAAGGAAACCCTCATTGGGTGCCTCCGCTGCTGATGGACAGAAGGAAGTTGATTGACCGGAAGGGCAATCCTTTCTACAAGCACGCGGAAATGGAAATGTTCCTGGCTGAGCGGGACGGAGCGCCGGTTGGTCGGATCGCGGCGATTGTGAACGACAACCACATAAAGGAGCATAACGAAAAGGTCGGGTTCTTCGGGTTCTTCGAGTGCATCAATGATCAGACCGTGGCGAATTTGCTCTTCGATGCGGCCCGCAGTTGGCTGAAATCCAGGGGAATGGAAGCCATGCGCGGCCCCGCCAGTCCGTCGGTGAACGACGAGTACGGTCTCCTTGTAGACGGGTTCGACCAGAGTCCGTTTATCCTGATGCCGTACAATCCTTCGTACTACGCAAAACTCATCGAGGAATATGGCTTGAAGAAAGAGAAGGACCTGTTCGCTTTTGGCCTGGACTCAAAAAAGGTCTTTGCGGGAAAATTGACGCGCGTAACGGAGATTGTCAAAAAGCGCGAAGAGCTGGTCGTGCGTTCGCTCAACATGAAAGACTTTGACCGTGAAATCAAGGTCATCCACAACCTCTATACACGGGCCTGGTCGCACAACTGGGGAGAAGTGCCGCTGACCGATGATGAGTTTGCCTACATGGCGAAGGACCTGAAGCCGCTGGTGGATCCCGAGCTCGTGGTGATCGCCGAGTCCAAAGGGAAGCCGGTCGGTTTTGGGTTGTCTCTTCCCGATCTCAATATGGTCCTGAAGCACAACAAGAAAGGGCGTCTTATTCCGGGCGTAATCCGCTTGCTTCTCTTCAAGAAGCGGATCGATCGGGTTCGGGTCATTATCCTCGGGGTGGTGCCCGAATACCTGAACACCGGCATCGGCGGGGTGCTGTTCTATGAGACCGGGAAACGGTGCGTCGCGCAAGGGTATCCCGGCGGTGAGGCAAGCTGGGTCCTGGAAGACAACGTCATGATGAACCGTGGAGCAGAGCTTATGCAGGGGGAGAAGACCAAGACGTACCGCCTTTACCAAGTGCCAGTTTAGAAGGATGTCCCAATCTGACGAGGTTCATAATGCCGGTAAAGAAAGTCGACAAAATATGGATGAATGGAAAGCTCGTGAAGTGGGAGGACGCACAGATCCACGTCCTTTCCCATGTCGTACATTATGGCTCCAGCTGGTTTGAGGGGATGCGCTGTTATGATACCGCGGCCGGGTCCGCCATCTTCCGGCTCGGTGCCCACGTCCGGAGGCTTTTCAATTCGACCAAGATCTACAAGGTCGGGATCCCATTCACGGAAAGCCAGATTGGAGAAGCGATTTGCGACACCATACGGGCCAATAAGATGAAGGCCTGCTACGTCCGCCCCGTCGTCTACCGGGGATACGGGGAGGTCGGCGTGAATCCGCTGAAGTGCCCCGTCGAGGTGGCTATTGCGGTTTGGGAGTGGGGAACGTATCTTGGATCGGACGCTCTTACGAAGGGCATCGATGTCTGTATTTCCACCTGGAACCGGCCTGCCCCGAACACGTTGCCGGCCATGGCCAAGACAGGCGCGAATTATGCGCTCTCGCAGCTCATGAAGCTCGAGGCCATCGAAGGGGGGTTTGCGGAAGCCATTGCGCTGGATGTGAGCGGCAACATCAGCGAAGGAAGCGGGGAGAACATCTTCGCGGTCATGGATGAGGTGATCTATACGCCGCCGTTTTCATGTTCCCTCCTGCCGGGTGTCACCCGTTCCACCACGATCCAGCTAGCGGAGGAGATGGGATATAAGGTCCGCGAAACTCCGATGCCGCGCGAAATGGTTCACATAGCGGACGAGCTCTTCTTCACGGGCACCGCGGCCGAGATCACCCCGATCCGGTCAGTCGACCGGGTGAAAGTGGGTGACGGAAAGCCGGGCCCGGTGACACAGAAGCTTCAACACGCGTTTTTCGATATTGTCAAGAAAGGGAAAGACCCACATAACTGGCTGAAGTTCGTCTATAACGATTGATGGAGCTCGCCGCAGCACTGGCCGTTCGGCACTGCGGCGAAAGCCATTTCTGTCGCACAACCGGGAGATATCTCCATGAAGAGACGTCGAACAACCGCGACATCACGCAGACGCCGGGGTCAAGAGCCTTCTCCCCGGGCGGCCCGTCCAAAAGCTCCGGAGCCTGATCCCGCCGAGGCCGGAGAGCCGACACTCGGGCTGAATTCCATCCTCGTCCCTATCGATTTCTCTGTCCACTCAAAGAACGCCCTCAAGTATGCCATCCCTCTGGCGGAGCAGTTTGGTGCCTCGTTGCACCTCGTCTTCGTGGTAGAGCCTACGGTGTACCCGGCCGACCTCGGCTTTGGTCAGGTTGTGCTGCCCGGGATTGAAGAGGAACTTCGGGAGAAGGGGGCCGAAGAACTTCAGGCCCTCATCGAGCGGGAGATCGGCTCGCGCGTCGAGGCGACCTGCATCGTCCGCACCGGGAGTCCCCATCAGGAGATCCTCGCAGAAGCCTCGGAGAAGGATGTGGACATGATTGTGGTGGCGACACACGGGCATAGCGGTGTGGAGCATATGCTGTTTGGCAGCACCGCTGACCGCATCGTGCGGCACGCGAAGTGCCCGGTATTGACGATCAGACCGGAGGTTGAGAAACGGTAGGATCTCACCCCCTCCCCTCGGTCCCCTCCCCCTCTCTTGGATCAAGAGAGGGGGAGGGGAAGGGGAGGGGGTGAGTTTACCTAGCTCTTACTTGTTCCGCTCCACCACAAAGTCCGCGAACGCAATCAGCGACGCCTTGCTCGGGCCATCCGCGAAACAGTTCAGCGTATCCTTTGCGCGCGTGGCAAAGGAGGAGGCTTTCGCAGCGGCATAGTCGATGCCGCCGTGGCTCGTCACGAAATCGATCACCTTCCGCACATTCATTTTCTTCCCGCCGCTCCTGATCATTCCGATGACCTCTTTGCCTTCTCTGGGAGGAGCCTGGCTGATGGCGTGGATCAGCGGGAGCGTCAGCTTTTTCTCGCTCAGGTCGAGGCCGGTGGGCTTTCCCGTGATGCTCTTCCTCCCGATGTAATCAAGCAGATCGTCGCGAATCTGGAACGCAATCCCCACGTTCTCACCGTACTCCCGCATCAATCGTCGTTTTTCCGGATCCTCCGTGGTGCTCGCCGCGCCGATCTCGCAGCAGGTCGAGAGCAGGGAGGCAGTCTTGTCGCCGATGATCCTCAGATAAGTCTCTTCATCCATGTCCAGTTTGCGGCTTTTCTGGATCTGGTGGATTTCCCCTTCGCTCATTCTCTTCACCGCCGCCGAAGTGGTTTTCAGGAAATGATAGTCGTCATGTTCGAGGGAGAGAAGCAGTCCTTTCGAGAGGAGAAAATCTCCCATCAGCACTGCGATCTTGTTTTTCCAGACGGCGTTGATGGATGCCAGACCGCGGCGTGTATCGGCATCGTCCACGACGTCATCATGGATCAAGGTCGCCGTATGGAGGATCTCGACGAGGGTTGCCCCCCGGTAGGTTTTTTCAGTGACGCCACCGCACAGATCGGCCGTGAGCAGCACGAGGAGAGGGCGAACCTTCTTTCCCTTCTGACGCAGGATGTAGCGCGTGATCAGGTCCACCAGGCCGATGTTCGACCGGATCGAGCGGCGGAAGACCTCATCGAACGGGCCGAGATGCTGCTGGATCGGACGGGCAATTTCTTGGAGATCAGTCACTCTTGTTCTTTCCTTTCCAGGCCCAGACGGAGATCAGGATGCTTACTTCATACAGGAGCAACAGCGGAACCGCCAGAAGCACCTGGCTTACCGGGTCAGTGCCGGGAGTCAGAACAGCGGAGAGAACGAAGATGGCGACGATCGAATGGCGGCGATACCTGCGCATGAAGGTGGGCGTCAGAATCCCCAACTTGGAGAGAAACCAGGAAACCATCGGCAGCTCGAAGACCACGCCCGCGGCCAGCATCACGCTGATGAT
>JAGDMJ010000198.1 GCA_017860555.1 Bacteroidota bacterium | reverse complement strand
CAGTCCGGGATCAAGCGCAAGTATCCCGAAATAGTAACGATCGCGAATTATGAAGACATGCGCTTGAGCGATAGGGACAGGAAAAGGTACCCGGGTGTCTCTGTTGAGGTGTCTGATGAACATTACTATGCTTCGCCGGAATTCTTCTACGACCAGATGAACCGTTACGATTCATATGATCGCTCGGATTCGGTAAAGATCTATGTGGGAGAATTTGCCGTGACCACGGGGAAGCCAGGCAACGGAAACCTTCGGGCTGCGCTCGGCGAAGCGGCATTCATGGTGGGCCTGGAACGTAACGCCGACCTCGTGCGCATGGCCTCATATGCCCCTACGTTCGTCAACGTGCACGATCGGAGATGGAATCCGGACATGATTGTGTATGATAACGCCCGGGTATACGGTACACCCTCATACTATGCTCAGCGCATGTTCTCGACGAACCGCCCGGACCGGGTATTGTCGACTGCCGTGATGACCGCCTGGGACACAGCAAGTTTCCGATGGGCCAATCTACAAGGTGGAATCGCGCTTGGTACCTGGACAACCGTTGCCGAGTTCAAGGACGTCCACGTTGAAAAGGAGGGGCTGGTGTTGTTTCATGACGACTTTTCGGCAGGCTCTGCCGAATGGACGCAAAAACAGGACAAATGGAAAGTGGCCAATGGGGCTCTTCGGAACAGCAACAGCGTTACTGAAGCGATGGCCGTCGCAGGTGATTCAGCATGGACAGATTACTCGGTGTCGCTCAAGGCCCGCAAGATCAGCGGCTCGGAGGGATTCCTCGTGTCAGTCCTGGTGAAGGGGGAGAACCGCTGTCTCTGGAACCTCGGCGGTTGGGGGAACAGCGTTGAGGTCCTCGCGCAGTATCGGAACGGCGCACGGGTCGATCTTGGGACGTGGCAACAGTGCTCAATCGAGACGGGGAAGTGGTATGACATTCGCATCGAAGTGAAGGACCATCAGATCCGATGTTACCTTGATGGCGAGATGCGGCGCGATGAAACCCTTAGGCCGATGGTGGTCCCCTCCGTATATGCTACCTCTGGAATCAGCGATGCCCACGGAGAGATCATAGTCAAACTTGTGAATTCGCTGCCAGAGCGAAGAGTCTGTGCGGTGCATTTACACGGAGCTCCGGATATTGCAGCTGTGGGGGAAACGCTTGTGCTTACATCGGCGAGCCCTGACGATGAGAACTCTTTTGATCATCCGGAACGTGTAGCTCCGCGGAGTTCGAGGATCAACGGTCTGGGCAGCACGTTCACCTATACCTGTCCGCCAAATTCAATCTCGATCTTGAAGCTGAGAACGAACCGGTGAACGGAAACGCCCGGGGCACGAACCCGGTCGAGAGGCTGTGCCCTTGATCGGGCTACCGCGGCGCTTCGGTACTCGCGGGCTGGATATCCAGGTATCTCTCCTTCACGTTCCACCCCCTGACTGAGACAGCTGCATTCTTGATATCAAAGGTGCCAGCGTAGGAGAGAGAGACCGAGACGCTGCCGCCGGGCAATGTTGAGACGTAGTTATCGCTGTACGATACCGGGAGGAGCCTCTTCTTCGTCATTCTGTCAACGAGGGAGAGTCGCTGGAAGAATGCCAGCGGCCCTCCACCGGGATTGTCGATCCTCACCTCGATTCTTCCGTTACTCGCCATTTTCGCAACCGCACTGATCATCGCTTCCGGCATCCGCCGGAGACCCGAGTAAACGCCCGCCGAGTCCGGGAACCAGTAGAGGTTTTGGCTCAACACTTCCTTTGAAGTGTTGAGCAGCCGAATATTCAGGAAACCCCCCTCACGCGGCATTACCGTGGCAAGCGCTCGGCGAAGGGATTCGATCTTTTGAACGGACGAGGGGCTTATCTCGACAAACCATTGGAAAACGAGCGAATCCCTCCCGGCAGTGTTGTAGATCGAAGCTTGAACCATCAGGTCATGGCAGGGTTCAAATGTGTTATTCACGACAAAGAGCATACTGTCCACCGGGCTCCACATGGCGTGGAGGGGCTCATTTGCATGTTGGAGCCCGTAGAGTGAGGCGTTAGGGTCGAGATAGCAGTCATACATCTGTCCTCGAAGTGCCGTCCAGGGATTCTGAGTTTTCCAGATGATGATACCTGTATACCAATCCCACATATGCGCCAGGTGTCCCTCCATGAGCGCCCGGTATTGATCATAGTTGACCAATTGGGCCTTCTCAGCATGGTCTCTCACACTGCCGGGCTTTCCATACGCATCAATCTGCCTTCCGTAGCCCGAATACTTGTGATAACGCCAGACAGAATCTACGTTTCTGCCTTCGGGAGGGGTTGCCAGATGTGCGGTGGGTATGAAGCGTTCAAGGGATTCGTAGTCCCCCATTCCTACCGAACCAACTTCTGAATTGAACGGGTATAAACGCCTCTCCCATAATAACTTAGTGTCCTGAATATAATACGGGCCATCTCCATTGCCACCGATGAAATTGTACGACATGCTATCCACATTTGAGTAAGCGAAGAAATAGCGAGCACTGTCGAGGTGCGGGAGGATCGAATCCTGTATTGCCAGCAGCAGGTCTCGAGGCGGGGGGATTTCGTTTCCACCACAATAGAACGCTAATGAGGGATGATGTCGGAGCATCCTGACCTGGTCTGCAACGGAACGGAGGAAGAGGGGGTGATCGTCAGGATAGTTGCGGCGGGTCCATTGGTCTTCTTTCTTCATAGGATCCAGCCATTTGCCGTTACAGTCACCCGACATCCAGAGGTCCTGGAAAACAAGGAGTCCGTATTTGTCGCATGCATCGTAGAATTCCGGCCGTTCGGTGATCCCGCCACCCCAGATTCGGATCAGGTTCAGGTTCATGTCGCGGTGAAACCGGACTTCGGCATCGTAGCGTTCCGCCGAGAGCCGGAGCATTGCGTCGGATACGATCCAGTTGCCTCCTTTGATGAAGATCGGTTGGCCGTTGACGTGAACTTCCCGGCTTTGTGTGCGGGGATTCCAAACGGTCCTGATCTCCCTGATACCGATGGAGAGGCGGTCTTCATCCATGGCCGAGCCATCAGATCCAACGAATCGGAATCCTGTTTCATACAGAGCTTGCTGCCCGTATCCGTTGGGCCACCAGAGCTTCGGGGTGTCCAGGTTCAGGTCAGGGAACCTGATCTCTATCGTGGCTCCTGATGGCACGGTCACCTCTTTGCTCACCGTTTTGCCGTCCACCTCGAACAGAATCGTTCCAATCACGGGTTCGTCTGTCGGGTTGGTGAGTTCCGAGCTTGCCTGGAGTATAACGGGGGCCTGGGCCTGGTTTGGACGTCGTTTGCCTGGAACCAGAGTGACCACATTGGAATTGCTCAAACTGACAGGCCCTGTCTCCTCGACCGTCACCTTGTCCCATATCCCTGTGTTCCGGTCGGCGACAGGCTGGATCCAATCCCAGCCGGCAACGTATTGACTGCAGATATTCCGTCCGATCGTGCCGTCGCCTCCCTGACCGCCGTTCGGATTGCCCACCGGGTCGGGGGGATGAACCAGCACTGCCATCCGATTCTCCCCGTTGCTGGCCAGGGAAGATGTGATGTTGTACGCGCGCCGCATGAACATCCCGTACTCCGTCTTGCTGGTCAGCCTGCGGCCGTTCAGAAAAAGGTCGAATCCATAGTTCACTCCCCTGAAATTCAGCCAGACCTGGCCCCTGTCCGTTGGAGCATTCCACCGGAAATCCTTCACGAACCAATACGTATAAAGGTCCCGCCCGGCCACATAGATGTCGGGGATCAGGCGGCCATTCATTCCATAGAAAGGATCCGGGATCCGCTTATTGTTCAGCAATGTTGTCAGCACCGTGCCGGGGACGGTTGCGGGGAGCCAGCCAGAAAGCGGCCGGGAGGTCTTTGACAGTTCTTCTCCCGGCAGGTGAACATCTTCGATGTTCATGCAGACCCAGCCCGAATCGAGTTCAATGGTCCTCGACGCCGAGTCGTCTGTCATACTGTTCGTAGAATACACCGCAGAATTACATGCAAAGACTCCGAACAGCACAAGAGCAAGCGTAGAGATAATGGTGGTCTGTCGACGCATAGGTTGAGATTCCAAAGGAAAGAAGTTGATGGTCGGTCAGGAGGCATGATAGGGAGGGATCGATTGAAAATCAAGTTCATGGGGGAACCTCTCCGGCCTGCTTGACGTTACCTTTTTGCGAAAAGTGGCTCCAGGTGATATTCCGAATCGCACAGTCAGGGCGGTTCCCCACCGCCGAACGTATGCGGAACAGTGTGACACCCACATTCGGAGAGCGGAGAGCCGACGGGTCTCTGGGGAGCCCGTTGAAGCTTCTTTTTCGCAAGCCCCCGTTACAGGGCGAACACAACCGGCTTTTCAATCGTCCTTTCTTAACCAGACTCGTATCAATCTGCTTCTTGCCGTCGCCCGTGAAATCGGGTAGTCCGACCGCAGAACGACTATATTATCGCCTCATCATCAAGAAAAGGTAATAGCTCCTGCCAATCCACAAACACCACAGAAGGAGGAGTCCCATGAAACATCGTCTGCTCTACACAGCAATTGTTGCAGCCGCCCTGTTGACACCTGTCATATCCGGAAACTGTCGTGCGCAAAAGGCCCAGGCCAAGGGAGGTGGTCAGAAGGCCTGGCCCGCTCCCATGCATCTGCCTGCTGCACTCAACGACCTGTATCCCCCGAAGGCTCAGGAGCCGGTGCTCTTAATGAAAATGCATGCAATGAACGAGGCGCTCACCGGCATGATCGCTGATCTCTCCGAGAATGACGGTCCCAACGCGAAGTCCAACTATGAGCAGTTCCGAAAGGAGTACGTAGAGGCGTCGAAGCTTGTACGTGATTGGACCCCTGCCTTCACGCAGGAGCCTTTGGACCAGCTCGGGAAGGCGCTTGCGACGGGAGATCAGGGAAAGGTGATGGCGGCCGTGGCGAAGGTTGGTCAGGTGTGCCATGAGTGTCATCTGCAGAACATGACACCAGTCCAGCAAAAATTCCACTGGCCGGACTTCAGAAATGTGGGGGTGACCGATCCTGTCATGAAGACGCAGGTGGATTATGCACAGCTGATGCAGGGGATCAATCTCGGCTTCACCGGCATGGGGGTGGACCTGAAGCAGGGGCAGGTGGAGAATGCCCGAAAGCACTTTGACGCATTTCGGACCCGCTTTGAGACGCTGAAGGAGACCTGCATCGCGTGTCATGATACAGAGAGGAAGTACTACACCGACGCGACGGTGCTGGCCTCGATCGATCAGCTTGGCGCCGCCATATCCGGTCCGTCCATCGATCCCGAAAAAGTGAAGAAGTTGAGCATCGAGATCGGCACTGAGTCTTGCATGAAGTGCCATCTGGTTCATCTCCCGGCAACGCACGCGAAGGCGAAGTGGGGACCGCCGGCGATGTGAGGCCATTGGCGGTCGGTGATCAGCAGCTGGTCGACGTTACGCGAACGACCATCGCTCGGTGTGCCGTTTGATTCTCGCCGAGGAGGATTGTACATTGCTCCCGCATTCCTCAGGAGGCGACAATGAATGACAGGGTTTCAAGACGTTCCTTCCTTCGAATGGCCGGTGTGGCCGGCGGTGCTGCAGCATTCAGCAGTCCGGCCTTCACGCGCTGGCTGGGCACTCCTCAGGCGCCGGGCCAAACGCGGCCGAACATCATTTTCATCATGGCTGACGACCACGCCGCCCATGCTATCGGTGCCTATGGCTCCCGGGTGAACCGGACTCCCAATATCGACCGGCTCGCCCGGGAGGGGATGGTAATGCGGAATGTCTTCGCTACCAACGCCATATGCACTCCTAGCCGGGCTTCGATCCTGACAGGTCAGTACTCCCATGTGAACGGTGTGCCGGTCTTCAATCGGTTGGACAGCAGGCGGCAGACCGTTGCCCGACTCCTCCAGGCAGATGGATACCGAACCGGAATGATCGGCAAGTGGCACCTCGGGAGCGATCCGGCCGGGTTTGACCGATGGGAAATTCTCCCGGGACAGGGTGAGTACGTTGATCCGGTACTCTATACAGCACAGGGTGAAAAGAAATACACGGGGCGGTACGCCACCGACGTCATCACAGATCTTGCGATCGATTTTCTCAGGGATGCCGGTGCGGACAAGCCATTCTTTCTGATGGTTCACCACAAGGCGCCCCACCGTCACTGGGTTCCAGATGAAGCCCACCGAAAGATGTTCGAAAGTCAGTGGATTCCAGAACCGCCGACGTTGTGGGATACCTACGCCACTCGTACCGACGCCCTCCGTGAGAACAAGCAGCGAGTGTTTGACGACCTGACGCGGCGCGACCTGAAGCTCACGCCCCCTGTGGACCTGACAGGGCGAGATCTGGAACAATGGCTTTCCGAGACGCCCGATAAGGTCATCATCGCGAAAGGGGCACAGGCCGACACGCTTCAGGGGGAGGCTCTGAGCCGGTGGAAGTACCAACGGTACATGCAGGATTACCTTGCCGCAGTCCAGTCCATCGACGACAACATCGG
>JAGDMJ010000197.1 GCA_017860555.1 Bacteroidota bacterium | reverse complement strand
GGGAGGCCGGTCTGAGCAAACGCGGCCCCCATGGCGGCCGGGAGCGAGAAACCCATTGTCCCGAGTCCACCTGAGGTCACCATGGTGCGTGGATGCATGAACGTGAAGAACTGTGCAGCCCACATCTGATGCTGCCCCACATCGGTCACCACCACGGCATTTCCTCCTGTGGCTTCTCCAAGCGCTCGGATCACCTGCTGAGTCCGTAATGCGCTTCCCGAGGCATACCGCAGGGGATGTTCCTCGCGCCAGCGCTGGATGGTCGTGAGCCAGTCAGACGTCGGCAGCGGGCGAACCATGTCAATGAGCTTCGCCAGGACGTTCTTTACGTCACCAACGATCGGTACATCCACCTGCACGTTCTTGCTGATCGCCGAAGGATCAATATCGATATGGATCTTTTTTGCCTCGGCGGCAAACGCCTCCACTTTACCGGTCACCCTGTCGTCAAACCTCGCGCCCACGGCGATCAGGACGTCGCAATAGTTGACCGCCATGTTCGCGTACCAGGTCCCATGCATGCCGAGCATCCCGAGTGAGAGCGGATCGGACTCAGGAAAGGCGCCAAGCCCATGCAGCGTCGTGGTCACGGGACAACCCAGCGTCCGGGCAAGGGCCCGCAGGTGTTCTGCACCGCCGGACTGGATGACGCCGCCGCCGACGTACAGCACCGGTCGCTTGGCGCCGTTGATCAGGTCCGCGGCTTTCTTGATCTGTCCGCTGTGCCCTTCCACCGTGGGATTGTAGGTTGACAATTCGACACGCTCCGGATACTCGAACACCGCTTTCTGGGCCATCACATCTTTGGGAAGGTCAACAAGCACGGGTCCCGGGCGGCCGCTGGTGGCAATGTAGAATGCTTCCTTGATGGTCCGCGCCAATTCCCGCACATCCCGAACCAGGTAATTGTGTTTGGTCACCGGGCGGGTGATCCCCACGATATCCGCTTCCTGAAAGGCATCGTTGCCGATCAGAGGAAGGGCAACCTGGCCGGAGAACACAACGATCGGAAGGGAATCCATGTACGCATCCGCGATGCCGGTCACGGTGTTCGTCGCACCGGGCCCCGATGTAACGAGAGCGACACCAGCACGGCCCGTCACCCTGGCATATCCCTCGGCTGCGTGCGTTGCTCCCTGCTCGTGGCGAGTCAGGATGTGCTTGATATCGCTGATGTCGTGGAGCGCATCGTAGATGCCGATCGTTGCCCCGCCGGGATAGCCGAACACGACTTCAACCCCTTCAGCGATCAAGCTCCGGACAAGGATTTCCGCTCCAGTCATGAGTCGTCCGCCCCCCCCGGCTGTTGGTGCTGGCTGTCCTGCCATAGTTCTGTTCTCCATGGTATTGATGGATTGGTGGTCTTTTAAAAAATCAATGGCTCGCGTCCGTTACCGCACCGGTGCTGCTGGCCGAAACCAGTTGCCGGTATTTCGCCAGGACTCCCGTTGTATACCGTGGCGCCCGCGGCTTCCATGCGGCCCGCCGCCGCGCCAGTTCCTCCCGGGGAATATTCAGTTGAAGAAGACGCTTTTCTGCATCGATAGTAACGCTGTCGCCTTCCTGTACAAGCGCGATGGTGCCACCGACAGCGGCTTCGGGAGAGACATGGCCCACCACCATGCCGTATGTTCCACCGGAAAACCGACCGTCAGTGATGAGTCCTACGGAATCGCCAAGTCCGGCACCTATCAGCGCAGACGTCGGAGCAAGCATCTCACGCATTCCCGGCCCCCCTTTGGGCCCTTCATAACGGATAATGATGACATCGCCCGGGCGAATCGCTCCTCCAAGAATAGCCTCAAGACAGTGCTCCTCCCCGTCGAAGACCCGGGCAGGACCGGTGATCGCCGGGCGTTTTACGCCAGTGATCTTTGCCACAGCCCCGTCCTCGGCGAGGTTTCCTCGCAGGATGGCAAGATGCCCCTGAGAATAGAGCGGACGCTCCCAGGGATGGATGACTTCCTGTCCGGCCGGTGGGGTCAAAGGGATCCCCGCAAGATTCTCCGCGACGGTCTTCCCGGTTATCGTCAGAGCGTCACCGTGCAGCACGCCGTGGGCGAGGAGGATCTTCATGACTTGCGGAACGCCGCCGGCTTCATGAAACTCCGTGGTCACGTACCTGCCGGACGGCTTCAGATCACAAAGCACGGGAACGCGCCCCCGAATGTTTTCAAAATCATCGAGAAGAAGCGGGACGCCTACGGCATGAGCAATTGCGAGGAGGTGCAGGACGGCATTGGTGGACCCTCCGAGAGCCATAACGACCGCAATCGCATTTTCAAAAGCTTTGCGGGTAAGGATCTGGCGAGGGAGTCTCTGATGGCGCACTGCCTCGACGAGCACGCCGGCGGCCTTCGCCGTGTTCTCCGCCTTTTCCTCGTCCTCGGCCGCCATGGTGGAGGAGTGCATCAGGCTCAAGCCCATCGCTTCACATGCCGAAGACATGGTGTTCGCCGTGTACATCCCCCCACACGATCCGGCTCCCGGACAGGCATGGCGTTCCACCTCCAGGAGTTCTTGTTCGCTGATCTTGTGGGCGCTGTACTGACCCACCGCCTCGAAGGAGCTGACGATCGTCAGATCCCTTCCGTTGAGCTTGCCCGGCTTTGTCGTGCCGCCGTAGACAAAGATGCTCGGGATGTTCAACCGCGCGATGGCAATCATGGCGCCGGGAATGTTCTTGTCGCATCCCCCGATGGCCAGCAGGCCGTCCATGCTTTGCGCACCGCATACAGTTTCTATGGAATCAGCGATGACTTCGCGGGAGACCAGAGAGTATTTCATCCCCTCCGTTCCCATTGCGATGCCGTCACTCACCGTGATCGTACCGAAGACCTGCGGCATGGCCCCGGCCTCACGCAAGGCTTCCTCGGCACGTCCGGCAAGCGCGTTTAATCCAATATTGCACGGAGTAATGGTGCTGTACCCGTTGGCCACCCCGATAATGGGCTTTGTGAAATCATCATCACCAAATCCAACCGCACGAAGCATAGCCCTGTTCGGAGAGCGCTGAACGCCCTCGGTCACCGCTTTGCTCTTTCGGTTGTTGCCAGACTCCATAAATCACTCCTGAGTTCGCCAGAAGTGAACCTTGCTTTACCGGGTATTGCTGTCGCAGGATTTGGTTAGGCTGGTCAACCTCTGGCGTCTGCTTAGCTGACAAGAATCAGCGTAAATGCAAACGAGAGGTTTAGTAGAAGAATAAGGATATGCAGACGAGAAACGACGTGCTCCACCCCGCCCTTTCGAAGGGAATGCTCGACTACGCGGGCAATGGCGGTATGGAGGCTAGAATGCATTGTTGAAATGTGCATCAGGTACTATAATATAGGAAGATACATGTGTAAGTCAAGGGAAAAAAGGTGGATATTCCCCTTCTTTTCTCGAGAACGGTCATTTAAGAGCGGAGTGACATGAAAAGCGTGATCTGAGGTCCCCAAAAATTAGGAAGATGGCCACAAAAGGCACAAAAAAACAGTGAATGGGTCTTGTGTCCTGGCCCCTTCTTCGTGAAACATATCTCAAATCCGCCGACCGGGAGACCTCAGAGAAAGAAACAAGCCAACTACCGCCGAGGCAATCCCTCCCACGATGAGCCAAATGCTTTTGTCAGAAGGCGAACCTGTGAATGCCTCCGAGACTTCAGATCCAAGCGACTGTGACGCGTTCACACCCCAGATCAGAAGCACAACCCCGATGATTATCAGCGCAATTCCAACGGCTCGTTCCATCGATGCCTCTCACCCCAGTTTTTGATTGTCAACTTCTCTGCATGCGCCGGACCACCCGGTCACCATGGTTCAATCTTAAGCAACAGGCCTCTGAAAGCCAATAAGGCATCGAGCGTATTTTCTCTCAGTCGAGCGTTTGTCCCGAAGACTGAGATACTCCTCCGATTGGAATACCAGTCCCAGCTAGAGTTTTGATGCTAGGGCGATTGCGTCGAGACCATGTAGAACCGTGAAGGGTTCCTGACTAGAAGCATGTCAGGACGACAGGGACGCTTAGTAATAGAGCTAGACCGTTGTCGTACCGAAAGTCTCTTCTTCGGGATCTATCCAAGGTTGGAGGAAGCCGGGTCTCTGTCAGTCACCCAGCCTCTTGCTGAGTTCCCAATTCGCTCAACAAAGACTCGTACTGGTCCTTGGTCAGCCGGCGGATCGTCTTGCGGTTCTTTCTGTCGCGGAGATACCTGAGGAGAATCTTATAGCTGTCGTAATCAAATGTGTTCGCGCCCGGAAGTACATTACGGAAACCGTCATCGGCAAACTTGACGGAGGAGATCAGGCACCACTGATCCACGAGGAATGCTTCCCCTCCTTTGTCGTAGTCTCCCTTCTCTTCAATGAGTATCCCGCATGGGAAAGGCCATGCATGGACCTTGCGCTCCGCGAACGCCGCGTCAAACCGCGCATTGTATTCGGCGGAAGCCTCGGTCCCGATGCAGGCTCCCCGACATCGGTGCAGGTGATATTGGAAGCAGCACGAACTGCTCTTCTCAAGCCCGAGGAGCTTATGACAGAGTTCGAATTCCCGCGCCATGGTGACAAGGGATTCTCTGGCCTGGCTCCGATTCTTGAAGACGGTCAGGAGTCCGCCGACCTCCCACGGGTTCACCATGTCCACATTCTGGAGATCACACGCCGCATATCCTTCTTTGGTCTCACGCCTCCGGAGAACGATCAGTTTCCTCTTCAAGCGGGCGACCCGGTTGTGGATGGGCTGAAGGTCTTTGATCAAGCGTGATTCCAGCAAAAGCGCCCCAAGTTCCCCTGCGGTCGTACGGGCTTCCACGGCGTGAGTCTGGCCACAAATACTCAGCTCTTTGCCGGAAGAAGGAGAGAGAGAGAAGTGAGACACAACCCTCCGGCGAATGTTCTTGCTCTTCCCCACGTAGAGAAGTTCATTTTTGGGGCCATAAAAAAGATAAACACCCGGAGAATCAGGCAACAAACGAATGGCATCCCTGTCGAGCTGTCCTGGAACTGTACCCTCCATGGCGCACTGGATACCCCAGTTGAGCCGCTCTTCCCCTTCCTGGTTACGTATGAAACGCATGAAGTCATACACCGCTCTTGCATCCGCCATTGCCCGGTGGCGTTGTTCGCAGGCAAGGCCATAGCGCTCAACGAGGCTTGTAAGGTCGTGATGGGCAAAGCCGGGGAACAGCTTCCTCGACAGCGTAACAGTGCAGAGACAGCGGGCGGAAAACCTCCTGTTGAGGCGTTTGAACTCGTTTCGCACGAAGCCGTAGTCGAACCGCACATTGTGCGCAACGAACAGTGCCCCGTGAAGGAGGTCGCTCACCTGTTCGGCCACATCACCGAAGAAGGGAGCTCTCGAGAGCTCGGCGGCAGAGATCCCGGTGATCGACTCGATCACCGGCTCGACATGGCATTCGGGATTGACCAGAGACTGGAATGTCTCGACGACTTTCCCTTTTTCAACTCTGACGATGCCTATCTCTATGATACGGTTGTATGCCGGGCTCGTGCCTGTGGTTTCCGTATCCACAATGGCAAACGAGCCCTGGTCGAAGCTCAGGTTTGGGGATCTCATGATGTCGCAGCTGAAAGGTCAGGAATTCGAGCGTCAACGGTGCGGGACGGCGCGCTTGATAATGTACTGAGCCCGGGAGTGAACCGCAAGATACAGGTAACAGGGATTTGAAAGAGGTGAATACAGAAAACGAGAAATGACGACTTGCTCCGGTCGTTCGGGCGAAGGCTGGCCGTTCTGGTTGCATCTTCTCTTGCCGACACATATCTTTTCATGTGCCACATCCTCAGAAAGCTCTCCATGCGAAGACTCATTCCACTTCTCATTATCACAGCCGGACTCTCTGCCTCCATGAAGAAAGCCCAGGATACCACTCCTCCACTGCGATTGGCCATAGTCGGCCTTGTTCATGGCCATGTCCCCGGGTTCCTTCACGGGTCGCTCTCCCGGCCGGACATTTCGCTCGTGGCTGTTGTCGAGCCCAACCGGCGGCTCGCGAAGCAGTACGCGACGCAATACCGCGTCGACTCCACACTTCTCTTTGCCGACCTCGAGGAGATGCTTCGTAAAGTGAAACCGGAAGCGGTAGCAACATTCACGAACACGTTCGATCATCGGAAGGTCGTGGAGATCTGCGCCCGCTACGGCGTCCATGTCATGATGGAGAAGCCGCTGGCTGTTACCATGGAGCATGCCCGTGCCATCGAGAAGGCTGCAACCAAAGGACGTATCCATGTTCTTGTGAATTACGAAACCACCTGGTATGCTTCCAACCATGCCGCCTTCAGGATGGTCACGGTAGACGGTGCAATCGGTGAGATCCGGAGGATGGTCGTGCATGACGGACATCGCGGACCGAAGGAGATCGGCTGCCAGCCCGAGTTTCTCAAGTGGCTCACCGACCCTGTTCTTAACGGCGGCGGCGCGTTGACGGACTTTGGATGCTACGGCGCCAACCTGATGACCTGGCTGATGGGAGGAAAGAAACCTGCAAGCGTCATGGCCGTGACGCAGCACATCAAG
>JAGDMJ010000196.1 GCA_017860555.1 Bacteroidota bacterium | reverse complement strand
CAGATGGTGGTAAAAGCCCGTGGAGAGATGGCCTTTGCCGGAGCCGTCATCCCTCTGGTGGCGGTTGGTACGGTGGTGTTGATGCCATTGATAGCGCCTTTGCTGATTCCGGGGCTCACGATCGACACCTGGGCGCTCGCGAAGCCGCTCCTCCTGACCATACTCCTACCGCTGCTGATCGGAGCGGCAATCCGGTATTACACCGACACTGGAGCAACCAGGATCTTCCCGGCGGTCAAGGTATTCGCCTTGCTTTCCACATTGCTGACGATCCTCTGGTGCCTCGTGCTCTACGGCAAGGGGATGCTCGACACTGCGGGGAGCTTGGCCCTGCTCTCGATGACCGTGTTCATGGTCGGGATGGGTCTGATAACGTATCGTTTCGGCTTCGGCATGACACAGGCACAGCGAAGCGTCATGGCGCTGGGGATGGGTACACGCAACATCGCGGCAGTGTTAGCGGCTGCTCTTGCCATTCCGAACGCGGACCCGCGCATAGTGATTATGGTCATCATGTGGACTTTGTGGTCCGTTGTCCTCGCAGCCATCGGAGCACGCATATTCGCCAAACAGGCCGTTAAAGCCGGCGAAGGGGGTGCAGCGTGAGCATCCCCGGACTGGTCCGCCGCTCTTTTCCGAACAGACGTCTCTTCGAGAATCTGTTTGGGGAATGAATGTTGGAGTCACAAGAAGCGCGATGGTGCTCTACACGTTTTCTGGCAAAACACGCCTGGGGAATTTGTACAAGGGGCCTACTGTCTGCCACTCATGGCGAGCCCCTGGTACAGCCTCGCGAACGACTGGTCCTGCGGCCAGTAACGGACGAGTGTTTCCGCATGCCGGAGCGCTTCCTCACGATTCCCGCGATCGCGCAGGATGGTGACAAGCGCAACGAGGATAGACTTGTTGTATGGATGTTTCTTCAGCGCCTCTTCCAGGACCGACACCGCACGAGCGCCATTCCCCGTCGAATTCAATCCGACACCGTACGCGTAAACGTACCTGGGTTCATCAGGACGCAGTTCCGCTGCCCGCTTCAAGTGGTTGATCCCTTCGGCTGATCTTTTCTCCCGCACCATCAGGAGTCCCAACGCGTAGTGGCCATCGGCAAAGTCCGGGTTCATCTTCAACGCATCGTTCAGTGCCTTTTCCCCCTTCTGCTCCTCACCCTTGAGACGATACAGATCGGCCAGATTCACATAGCTGAGGAGAGACGCAGGTTCAAGTTCTATGGCCTTGCGGTATTCTGTTTCTGCTGTAGCAAAGTCCCCGTCCCGTAGTGCGAGGTTCCCAAGGTTCAAGTGGGCTGATGGGTGGTCCGCATTGAATTCCTGGACGGCACGATAATCCCGTATCGCTTTCTCCATGAGGTCGTGCCCTTCGGAAGGGAGCGAGGTCGGGGGAACATTCAGCAGAGCTCCGGTCGCTTCGACGCGGATCGCCGGCAGGGTGTCTGTGAGCAGGTGCTTTGCCTGATAGAATTGATCTGTTGCCGGCAGCACGCCAAGACCCTGCACAGCGCCCAGTCTTATCAAAGGCTCGCCTTCCATGAGTCCTTTGCGAACGGCCTCTGCGGAAGCCTCTCCGGGGAATTGCCGCAGCATCGAAAGGGCAGTGGCGCGGGCGATCACCGGGGCATTGGGATCACCGGCGAGCCGTACGAGGAGATCAGGCGCATTCGGCGTTCCTGTACGGCCTGCAAAGATCGCATGGGCGTAGTGAAGTGAATCGGTAGTCTTCGTGCCGTACCACTTGGTCACGAATTCTCCCGCCCACCGGACGCTCTTCGTCGGGTGACAGGCATTGCAGGTGTTGGGAACGCCAAATTGCCCGCCTAACGCCGGTCGTGGAATTCGATAGCTGTGATCGCGGCGGACATCGATACCCATGTACGTCCGTGTCGGCATATGACAATCGATGCAGCTCGCTCCGGTCGAATCGGGATTGTGAAAATGATGAGCCCGCGCGCCGAATTTTTCCGCGAGATGGCAGCGATAACAGAGCGTATTGTCCCGTGCATAGAGCTTCATACTGTGGGGCTCGTGGCAATCGGTGCAGATCACTCCGCGCTGATACATTGTGCTTTGCTTGTAGGACGCGTACTCGTAGACCTCGTCTTTGATCTGCCCGTCGGCGAAATAAAGCTGTTCTTCGAGAAGTGCCGGAAGATGGGTGCTCATCAGCGGCTGCCCGGGAACATATGGTTCATGCAACTGTGCACGACGGGCGTGGCAACGGGCACAGGTCTCCAGCAGAACGTCCGACTTAAGAGGCGTCGTTCGCGTCGAATTACCCGTCTTCATATTCATCGTCCAGGTCCCGCGGTCCGGGTCCTTCAAGCGGACTGTCAGTCCCATGACATCGCCGGGTTCAGGCTTTGCACCTTTACTGATCGTATTCGCCCATGCCACATGTTCCGATCCCGGTCCGTGACATGCCTCGCACGCGACGGCGATGTCGGTCCATGATGTCGCGTACTTTCCCTGTTTGTGGTCGTAGTTTTTGAGGAGGTTGGTCGAATGGCATTCGGCACACATATAGTTCCAATTCTGGGCCACACGAGTCCAGAACAGGATATCATTCGGGGCAATGCGCTCATCACCATAAATGTGGTACCAGCGTTGCCCCCCGTCCTTTTTTGGGCGGGTGTCCCAACACAGGGGAAGCGTCTGGTACGTCCCACCGGGAAATTCGACCAGATATTGCTGGAGAGGCCTGTAACCAAAGACATAGCTGATCCTGTAGTCGTGCAGCTTCCCGTCTTCTCCTTCGGTTCGCACGAAATATCCATCCCGGCTTTTTGTGAAACGGGATGTAATCCCATGCTGGGTAAATGTGGCGTCGTTGAAATCGCCAAGGACTGTGGAATCACTTGCGACGGCCATCGCCTTAGAATGATCCGAAGTTGTCCAGAGTCCGAACTCACGCTTGTGACAGTCCAAACAGGCCTTGTACCCGACGTACGAGGCGGTGACGGGCCTGGTCTCGGCGCTTCGATCCCGGCGGGAGTTACAGCCGATGATTGCGAATACCGATACAGTGAAAACGACGATGCCGAGTCCGATCCGGAGCATAGTATTGCGCATGGCGGGATCCGTGAGGAAACAGTTGAGGAGAATCGTAAGCGTAAAATTACGTAATGTTTTCATAGAATCCAATTGTCCCGAATCATGCTTTCATCTTACGGCGGCACTCCGTACATTAAGGGTGCGCTGCATAGTCGACTACTCCAGCAGTGATTCTCTCCGACCGGATGGGCATCACCTTCTCATAAATTCACCTTCTTTAGATCGAGATGGACTCCTTCCAGAATAGAGCGTCCAAGGACGA
Organism: Bacteroidota bacterium; assembly: GCA_017860555.1. Lineage (GTDB taxonomy): Bacteria > Bacteroidota > Ignavibacteria > UBA10030 > UBA6906 > JAGDMJ01. The sequence continues at coordinate 3,228 of JAGDMJ010000196.1, read as the reverse complement.
ACCTCTCACTCGTCGTGACATCCTGGCGAGACTGGCCAGGGGTTCGGTTATTCTTGCCGCGGTTACTGGTCTGCTCGTGTTCCTCCGAGTACCGATTCCTTCCAGCCTGAGGGAACGAACACTCATCAGAGTAGGGCATCCAGACCAGTTCCCGTTCAATACATTCACCTTTGTACCGGAAAAGAATCTCTTCGTCTACCGGTCCCGCGAAGGCTTCAAAGCATTGTCAGCCCTCTGCCCCCATCTCGGGTGTGTCATCACTTCCATGGGGGATGGTTTCCGATGCCCCTGTCACGGATCAACATTCGACAGCCGAGGCACTGTCCTGGCCGGCCCTGCACCAAAGCCGCTCTCATGGCTGAAAGTCGGCGTGGCTCCCGATGGGCAGATCACCGTTGACGCGTCCGAACGGGTTTCAGAAGAACAGTTGCTGAGAGTGTAACCCCGTGCCAAAACTCCGTTATGTCATTCGACAAAACCGGGGTGCCATGCTACGTTCCATGTTGAGCGTGCTGCGCCGTCTACGAACTGAACGAACGTCGGTTCGCGATCGGTCACGGTCTGTCTCCAAGAATTTTTTCCTTCACATGCACAGCACCCGGACGCATCTCTATAGTCTTCGTCCGGGCTTTACACTCGGGTTGGGCGTTCTGTCTTTTGTTCTCTTTCTGATCCTCCTTGTCACGGGTGTGCTGTTGATGGTCTATTATGTTCCGTCGGTCGAGCACGCGTATGGCTCGGTGAAAGATATCTCCGAGGTGGTTGCCGGGGGGAGGTACATCAGGAACATGCACCGGTGGGCTGCACACGGGATGGTGGTGGTCGTTCTGCTGCATCTCCTCCGGGTTCTTTATACGTCGGCGTACACCAGAACGCGCAGAGTAAACTGGCTGGTCGGCATCACGCTCCTCTGCATGACGATTCTCTTCAGCTTCAGCGGGTACCTGCTGCCCTGGGATCAACTTGCGTTCTGGGCGGTAACCATTGGGTCAAACATCTTTGCCTCCACACGCGAAGTGACGGATCTGATCGCCATCACTCCATTTTTTGACCCCGGAGGGTTTGCACGCAGGCTTCTCCTCGGCGGTGATAGCGTTGGCCAGGATGCGCTGATACGGTTTTACCTCTTGCATACCGTGATTCTCCCGATCAGCACGATTGTACTTGTCGGTGTACATTTCTGGCGAATCCGAAAGAGTGATGGACTTGCCATACCTTCCGGGGCGGATGATCTCGTGCTCCGGGCTCAGGGAATCACTGAGCCTCTTGCGATAGAACAGGCAAAGCTCCGCCGGGAACATACCGTTCTGAGCTGGCCGACAACCCTCTGGGCAGAAGGGGCAATCCTGCTCGCGGCGCTTGCAGTACTCATGTTTTTTGCCATCCTGGTCGACGCGCCACTCCTGGCGCCTGCCGACATATCCATGCCCGAGAATCCGGCAAAATCTCCCTGGTATTTTCTCGGGGTGCAGGAACTCGTTTCTTATTCGGCATTCACTGGCGGTATCCTGGTGCCCTTCCTCTTGTTGTTGTCTGCCCTTGCTGTCCCCTTCGTTGACACCGAGGAGAAAGGCACGGGCGTCTGGTTTGGCGGGCAGCAGGGCAAGAGGGTCGTGGCCCTGTCCGCGGTTGTCGGGTCAATTCTGGCAATCGGTATCATTGCGATGGCGATCAGCATTGGGTGGCAATGGACGAGGAATGCGCCGGCAGTTACAGCCTTGATCGTAAACCCCGGGAGCATCCTTGCTGCGTCCTACGGGCTCTGGTCCTGGATCGTGTTTCGCTCGACGTCGTCCACGAAGATGAGCGTGTTTGCACTTGCCTCCTCATGTTTGATGGGAGGAATCATTATCACGATTCTAGGGATTTGGCTCCGCGGACCGAACTGGGAGTTCGTATGGTAACAGAGTCCCAATTCTGGCAGAGGTATCGTGCTGTTGCCGGCATCTCGGCATGCTGTTTCCTTTGCCTGGTTGCATGGGCGATCCTGCGCGACCAGAGTCAGAACACATGGAAGGAATACCAGAGGGTCTATCGCGACACGCTGGCCAGCCGTGCTTCAACTGCCCTTCAGGCAGAGGCTGCAGCGGAATATCCCACCGAACTCCGACAGATCAGACTCCCGGCATTCGAGCGGATGGACCGTTGCGTCTCTTGCCATGTTGGGATCGAAGATGCGAGGATGAAGGACCTTCCTCTCCCGTACCGGGCACATAGCGGCACCCTTCTCACGTCACACCCTCCCGAGCGGTTTGGTTGCAGCGTGTGCCACGGAGGGATCGGCCAGTCGCTCGACCGACATGAAACCTGCGGGGCAACACAGCCAGATCAACTCTACATCCCCTTTGTTTCCCTCACTGCCATCGAATCTTCTTGCGGGCGGTGCCACCTTGCGCTCTTCGACACCTCTTTGGTCGGGATGCCAGTCCTCGACCGGGGGAAACTGATCCTCCGCCGGGAAGGATGCCTCGGGTGTCACCGGGTGCGCGGCAAAGGAGGATCAGTCGGCCCCGACCTTACGAACGAAGGGTCGAAGAGTCTACACGCTTTTGACTTTGCACACGTCTCCGGCCCACGGACGATTTCGAACTGGATGCGCCGGCATTTTCTCGACCCGGCAGGAGTTTCGCCTGGATCGGTCATGCCGGCGTTTGTCCTTCCAAACGAGGACATCGAATCGCTCATTATCGCAGTTCGCGGATTGTTCGGATCAACGCTCCCGCCGGAATATCTCACTTTCTCAGTCGTGAAAGAACGTAAGGGCGTCACTGCTCCGATCGGGGGGAACGAGGGATATGCCCTCTTCTGCGTTTCCTGCCATGGCCGGGAAGGAAAGGGGAGAGATTTTTCGGCGACGCCTTTCGGGGTCCCGACCCTGGCAAACGAGGACTTCCAATCAGTTGCATCTGACGACTTCCTTCTCTTCACGATGGTGGAAGGCAGGGGCAGGAGGATGATGGCCTCCTGGTCGCACCGTGTATCTCATCTTCAGCCACGGGAACTGCGGGAAATTGTCGGTTCCCTTCGAAAATGGCGTCCTTCGTTTCGGTCGACCGCTTCCATCATTCAGGTGGGGACATCGCGTTCAGAGGGGGAGGAATTGTTCCATCGGCTATGCTTTACGTGCCACGGGCAACGAGGTGAAGGCGATTTGGCCAAGGAGATCAGCAATGCCGATTTCCTCTCGCTGGCCACCGACAGATTTCTCCTGGAGACAATCATGAAGGG
>JAGDMJ010000195.1 GCA_017860555.1 Bacteroidota bacterium | reverse complement strand
GGGGCATCGCAGCGCCAGGCCGGGTTGCAGGAAGCAATCCGCAAGCTGACCGAGGACATTCTCCTGGAGACGGTATCGGGCTGGTGATCAGGAGGGACGGTCACACAATTCACTTCGTTTCACAACTTGAGGCACGGTAATAGACCATCATGGAAGAGATCATTCTGTTTGCCTACATCTTCTCGCTGACGGTGCTGTTCATATTCGGTTCGCACGGCTTCATCATGATCTACTACTACCTGAAGTATCGCTCCAGGAAGAGCCCGGCCGTGCTGGAAATCACCACGTATCCCGTGGTCACCGTGCAGCTCCCCGTGTTCAATGAGCTCTATGTCGTCGGCCGCCTCATTGATGCCTCTTGTGCAATGGTGTATCCCAAAGAGAAGCTGGAGATCCAGGTGCTTGATGATTCCACCGACCAGACCGTGGACGTCGTGGCAAGGCATGTCGAAAAGTACCGGCGCCAGGGTTTCGACATCAAACAGATCCGGCGCACCAACCGGGTGGGTTACAAAGCCGGGGCTCTGAAGGAAGGGCTTGCCGTTGCCCGGGGTGAGTTCGTTGCCATCTTCGACGCGGACTTCGTGCCGAAGCCGGACTTCCTGCTCAAGACGGTCCCTCATTTCATGACTGACCCCGGGATCGGCATGGTGCAGACGCGCTGGGAGCACTTGAACTCCGAGTATTCGCTGCTGACGCGGACCCAGGCGATGGCACTTGACGGCCACTTCGTCATCGAGCAGTCCGTGCGCAACAAGGTGGGATTCTTCATCAACTTCAACGGTACTGCGGGTGTCTGGCGGAAATCCTGTATCGAAGATGCCGGAAACTGGCAGGCGGATACGCTGACCGAGGACCTGGACCTGAGCTACCGGGCACAACTTAAAGGGTGGCGGTTTAAGTATCTCAACAACGTCACTTCGCCGGCCGAGCTTCCCTCGGAGATCAATGCGCTGAAATCCCAGCAGTTCCGTTGGACGAAGGGCGCGATCGAAACCGCGCGGAAGATCCTCCCGGTTGTCTGGAAGTCGAAGCTCCCGCTGGGCATCAAGGTCCACGCGACATTCCATCTTACGAACAATTTGGTCTTTCCCTTTATCGTTCTTGCGGGTATCCTCAACGTGCCCCTGGTGTTCATCAAACACACCGGGCTCTACGACCCGTATTTTACGTTCATGTCGGTCTTTGTCTTTGCGTTCCTGGGTTCGTTTTTTTTCTATCTCTTTTCGCAGAAAGACGTCTATGCCGACTGGCGCCGCCGGATTTTCCTTTTCCCCGTCTTCATGGCGGGAAGCATGGGTTTCGCCGTCAATAACAGCCGTGCCGTGCTGGAAGGGCTCTTCAAGAAAAAGAGCGAATTCGTCCGGACGCCGAAGTACAGCATCAAGGACAAGCAGGATTCCTGGACCGACAAAAAGTACGTGCCGTTGAAGATCAGCTCCACCGTGGTGATCGAAATTATTCTTGCAATCTATTGTCTCTTTGGTGTTGCATCTTCACTCTATTTTTTAGAAATTGCGGCAGTACCGTTCCAGCTTCTCTTCTTCCTGGGCTTTACCTTTGTTTCCGTTATGTCACTGAAACATGCTTGGGTCGCCCGTCAGATGTCCCTTAAGTAAGGCGTGAGTTCTTGATCAGGAACCCTGGTATGACCCCTTCTTCAGAAGCCGGGCAGAATGTCGGGAAGTCGCCCGAGTTTGCGCGTCACGCGAAGGAGTACCTGGAAATCGGCCAGCCGCAGAAGGCGCTGGAGGTCTGTCTTGAGGGGACTGCGGAGTATCCATGGTACGGGACGGGCGCTTTGATGCTCGGGAGATGCTACGATACGCTTGGCCGCACCGTGGAAGCAATGCTCGCATACCGGCGCGCGCTGAAAGCAGTGCCCGACAATCCGGTGGTGCAGGCGTTGTTGAAGGACGCCGAAGAGCGGGAGCAGCGGGCATTCGAGGCGTATGCGGAAAACCAGGCGCGCTTGCTCAAAGCAAAGAAGGAAAGTGCGACCTTTGAGAGCTATGTCTCCGAAGGGGGGGAGCAAAGCGAATCCTCGGTAGAGTTTCTGCTGCGTCAGCTGCAGGGAGCCAAACGCATCGTGCCGCCCGGGCCGGAGATGCAGGCTGCCGAAGAGCAGTTCCCTCCATCCGAACCACCAACCACGCGAATCGTTACGGCAACGCTTGCCGAGATTTATGCCAATCAGGGTCAGTACAAAGAGGCCATCAAAGCGTATCGTACGCTCTGCGAACAGCGTCCCGACGAAGCCCACCGTTACGAGAAACGCCTGGCGGATCTGGAAGAGCTGGCCAGGATGCCCAAAAGCTAACGTTGTTGTTCTCCGGACAAGAAGAACCCCGAGAATTCATCGCGCTCCCTCTGTCTGTGGTTGTACGCCGTCCCGAAGCATCTCACGCACCAAGACGAAAAAGGCCCGGTCTTCACCGGGCCTCGAAATGCCTTTCTCGCTCAGTCTCTATTTGAGACTGTTCACGTACTTGGTCAGCGCCGACTTGTTGTTGGCGGCTTTGTTCTTGTGAATGACACCCTTGGCGGCCAGCTGGTCAAGAAGTTTCACGGTCTTCTGAAGTTCGGGAACTGCTTTCTCCTTCTCTTTTGCCGCTCTGACGCGCTTGATCGCGGTGCGCATTCTGGATTTCCACTGCGTGTTGCGCGCTGCCTTCCGGCTTGCCTGCCGGGCTCGCTTCTCTGCTGATTTGTGCTGTGCCATTCAATCTTCCTGTGCGATTCACGAAACTTTGACTGCACTTCTAAGGTTCGATATAATATCAAAAAAAGAGTTCAAAGTCAACGCACCTTGCCTTTTTTGCGACCACGCCGTATATTGAACCGTCGTATCCCCTTTTTCCATGCAAGCGCGGAGGCTGAATGAAGGTCGTTGTGTGCGTCAATCACGTCCCGGACACCGAGACGAAGATCAAAGTCGCCCCGGACAACGTCAGTATCGATAAAACCGGTGTGAATTTCATGATGAGCCCGTATGATGAGATCGCCGTGGAGGAAGGCCTCCGCATCCGGGACAAATTCAAGGGAGAGGTGATCGCAATCAGCCTCGGCGGCGAGCAGAACAAGGAAACGCTCAGAAAGGCGCTCGCCATGGGAGTCGATAAGGTCCTGCTCTTGAAGGACGAAGGAGTGCGCGATTCGTTCGCCGTGGCAAAAGGGCTGGCAGAAGAAATCAAGCCCCTTGCGCCCGACATCATCCTCTTTGGGAAACAGTCGATTGATTACGACGATGCGCAGGTAGGAACCATGGTGGGCGAAATGTTGGGTCTTCCCTCCGTTGCCGTAGTCGTCAAACTGGACATTCAGGAAGGCAAGGTGGTGTGCCAGCGCGAGATCGAGGGGGGGCATGAGACGGTGGAAACCAAACTGCCCGCCGTCTTCATGGCTCAGAAAGGTCTGAATGAGCCGCGGTATCCCACACTGAAAGGGATCATGGCTGCCAAGAGCAAGCCCATCGAGGTGAAGCCGGCTCCGGCCGCAGAAGCGCACGTGGAAACCGTGCAGCTGCGCAAACCGCCGGCAAAGAATCCCGGCAGGATCCTCGGAACCGACAAGAGCGCCGTTCCGGAGCTGATCCGGCTGTTGCACGAAGAAGCGAAGGTAATATAGGCAGCTTATCAAACGTATCTAAAGCGTCATTGCGAGGACCGCGTTTCCCGAGGTAGATGCCGCGTCAGCGGGGCTCGCGATGACAGGGATTGAGCAAGAAGAACAAACAAGGGAGAAGAGATCCACATGGTCATTCTTGTCGTCGCCGAGCAACGCGATTCGAAGATCAAGAAATCATCCTTTGAAGCCGTCGGTGCCGCAAAAATGCTGGCCGATGAACTGAAAGGCTCGTGCGTGGCCCTGGTGGTGGGTAGCGGGGTGGAGGCCGTTGCCGGTGACCTGGGAGCATATGGCGCTTCCCGGGTGCTCGTCGTCGATTCACCGAAGCTTGCCCGCCATTCGAACTCGGCCTACGCCAAGGTCATTGCCGAAGTCGCCGCGAAGGAGCAGGCCGCCATCGTGCTGCTGCCCGCCAGCCAGATGGGGAAGGACCTTGCCCCGCGCGTTGCTGTCAAGCTGAACGCCGGCCTCGCCGCCGATTGCGTCGCCCTGCGTGTCGAGAACGGCAACGTCATTGCTACGCGCCCGGTATTTGCCGGGAAGACGCTGCTTGACATCAAGGTGAAGACCCCCGTAAAGATGTTCACGCTCCGTCCGAATGTCTTCGCCGCAGCAAGAAACGGGCAGGGGGCTGCAGTGGAGAAGATGGATGTGCCGCTGGAAGACGGGGACTTTACCGCCACGGTGACGGAGATGAGCGTTGCGACCGGAAGGCCGGATGTCACGGAAGCCGACATCATTGTCTCCGGCGGACGGGGTCTTAAAGGGCCCGAGAATTTTCATCTCGTGGAAGAACTGGCGGACGTTCTCGGAGCCGGCGTGGGTGCCTCTCGCGCCGTGGTCGATGCTGGATGGCGGCCACATGATGAACAGGTGGGACAGACCGGCAAAACAGTCTCGCCAACCATGTATGTGGCCTGTGGGATTTCAGGCGCCGTGCAACATCTTGCGGGAATGTCTTCATCAAAGTATATTGTTGCCATAAACAAGGACAAGGATGCCCCGATCTTCCAGATAGCCGACTACGGCATTGTCGGGGATGTCACGGAGATTCTCCCTGAGCTGACTGCCCAATTGAAGCAGGCGCTCGGAAAGTAGCTACATTTCGCGGGGTGTGGAGTGGAAAGGGTACTGGTGGATATACTCGGGCTCTCGACAAGTCCGGCAAGCGGAGGAGCGTACGCATTGATCCTTCGCGAAGTCAACGGGAACCGCCGCCTTCCGATTATTATCGGTGCATCGGAGGCCCAGTCGATTGCCTTGGAGATGGAAGGGATCAAGCCGCCCCGTCCCCTGACCCACGATCTGATGAAGAATATCATCACTGCCTTCGGTGCGGAACTCTCGGATATCATCATCGACGAGTTGCGCGATGGAACCTTCTACGCAAAACTCAATATCGACAGTCAGCAAATCGATTCCCGCCCGAGCGACGCGATCGCCCTGGCTGTCCGATACGGGGTCCAGATCTACGTTGCCGCCACCGTGATGGACGAGGCGGCCTTTGTGCCGGAGGAGGAAGAGGATGAGCAAGCGCCTCCTGCCCGCCAGCAAAAAATCAAGGCCCAGCAACCGCCATCCTCGAAGGGTTCCAAACTCGAGCAATTGCATCAGCAGTTGAAGGAAGCGATCGAAAAGGAGAACTACGAGAAAGCTGCATCTCTGCGGGATGAGATTCGAAAGCTCGAACTGAGAGACTGAGTCTCCCGGATCCCTACCGCAATCATTTCAGAGAATAAGGCCCGAACAACATCTCTTCGGGGCAGGGCGCGAATTCCAGCCTGCGCGTCCGGCAGGAAAAATCCAGAGACACACTTCAGACATCTTAAGCACCATCGCTAGCCTCTGTGTGTACCATGTGCGGACATATTTCTGGCCCGGCATTTTCCTTTTTTCAAAGTGAAGAACCATCCCCGAACAGACCTCGAATTAGAGCCTTTGGGGAGAGACCCATGTCCGTACATATGTTGTCCCAGCGCACATTTTTTCAAAACGCATTCGTCTATCTTTAAAACACTCGAAGCCTGATCCAGCGCCCACTTCAAGTTGTCGAGAGGAAGAATGAAACGACGAGTGGTCACCTTTCTGGTTGTCTGTTCCGTTTTTCTGCCGGGGAGCGGCGCAGTGGCGCAAATGCCTCCGCACCCGCAGCTCCTTGAGCAGATCCGGAAAGGGGTGGTGCCAATGCCATCTGTGCTGGAAGACCTGGGAAGCCTGAGCGCGCGCGGGATCGATGCCCCATGGGCCGCTCCCAGGGCCGACAACAGAATTCAGTCCATCGCACCCGGGGGCTTCGCTCGTCAGTTCGGCCCCGGTCTGCCCCCCTCGGGAAACTTCAAAGCGCTCGCCATCCTCGTGACGTTCTCCGACAAGGCCTCGCAGGTGGATCCCGCCTTTTTTGACACGCTGTTGTTCGTACAGCGTGCCGGCTCCATGCGCGATTACTACAAGGCCGTGAGCTACAACACACTGGATATCATCACGGTCCATATGCCGAGCTCCCTCGGCTGGTACGTGGCCCCGAACTCCTACGCATCCTATGTGAACAACAATTACGGCATGGGGGGCTATCCAAAGAATTCCCAGAGGCTTGTTGAAGACCTCGTTGCGGCCGCCGATTCGTCCGTTGACTTCTCCCAGTATGACAACGACGGCGATGGTTATGTTGATGCCCTATTCATCATCCATGCCGGCGGGGGAGCGGAATTCACGGGATCGGCAACCGACATCTGGTCCCATGCGTGGGTCACGCAGAATGTCCCGCAGGTGGACGGCGTCTCGGTATTCCACTATTCCATCGAGCCAGAGTACTGGCAGTCGCCCGGGGATATGACGATCGGAGTCTATGCCCACGAGCTAGGGCATGCGGCATTCGGCCTTCCCGACCTCTATGACCGGGACTACAGTTCTGAAGGACTGGGACGATGGAGCCTGATGGCCGGAGGAAGC
>JAGDMJ010000194.1 GCA_017860555.1 Bacteroidota bacterium | reverse complement strand
CGAACCGAGATCTCGTCGATGAAGATCCACGCTTTTCCCCCGGCTCCCGGATGCCATGGTGGACAAACCCCGACATTCTTTGCGCGGATCCGGACGTACCGTGCACGGACAGGGTTGACTTTTGCCGAGATATCTCTGACCGACGGCTGCTCTAGCTTTTCGGCCTCGAAATGCCTCGTGTAGACCGTCCGAAGATTCTTCCGCGTCGTCCCGACAGCATACTCCGCAGCAACCGGCAGGAAGACCCAGCGCCGCTGGTCACTCAGGAATCCTGCCGTGATCGTCTTGACAAGTCGAGCCTCACCCAGGTCCACCGTCACATCAAGATCCTCACCCTGAAATCCCAACCACTCGTTTCCAAGCGCGCCGGAATTTCCCCTCCTTCCATCCACAAGCGTCAAGGGCCCGTGTCCCGCGTATTCCGGCGAAGGCTCCGGCTTGACCTCTACGTCTTTCGCCCCTGTTATGCGTTCGAACCGCACTCCAGGCGAGACAACGCTGTGGCGCCCGTTGGCCACTGCCATCGCACGAACTGTGGCCGAACGGTCCAGCGGGATCGGTCCCGCATACCTTGGAGATTGCGGCGTCGGGTCGCTCCCATCCAGCGTGTAGTGAATCACGGCGTCAGGAGTTTGGCCCTCCAGCTCGACCGTGGTCGTGTTCCTGAAGTACACTTCTTTCTGGAAAACGTTCTTCTCCGTGCTGACCCTCGGGGGTTTGACCATGAGGAGCCGTTCGTTCATGGTCAGATCCAGGGATGGGACGCCGGCCAACGTGTCATTCGCCGGAATAGCAAATGTCGCGGTATCGCCTGGACGGATGGTCTTCGCCTGGTCGAACTGGATTCGCCCGTGGTTTCGCATGATAAGGCTATTGAGCTGTACCGCCCCGCGCATGACGGTCATACTGATTGTGCGCCCACCTGGCGAGGCAGATTGGCTGAAGGTGCCGTAGGCATAGCCGTTGGACCAGAACATGGTCCCATCCTTCACATCGATCTGAAGACTCTTGTCAACCGCAGAATAATGAAACCCCGAGAGAGCCAGCAACCCAGCCCAGCTGATCATGGCACGGCCGTAGTGATGGCCGCATTCCGCCTCATCGTACGGGTTCCGCTTGAGCCCGTCGTACCGGTCTCTGATGCTCCGGATACACTTCAGCCCGTCGTTCGTCAAGCCTTCATACAGCATGCCGACCGCGGCTGTGTATTCGAACCCGGTCATAACCTCGGTAAAATAGGGGAAAGGATTTGCAGGCCTTCCGTCGGGATAGCTTGCCATCAACAGGGCGGTCTCGTTTCCGAGGGCGAAGGTCCTCAAGCAATTGAAATGGTCGGCAAGCGAAGATTTGTAGTTGTATTTCATGATGCTCTGCAGAGTCATCCGCACATTGGCCGGATTGACAAGATACCCGAGGTTACACACATGGGCCATGTACTGTCCGACGAGCTGATCGACCAGGCACCCCTCGCCAAGCTGGTAATCGGGATTCACGAAATCTTTCGCTCCGGCACCCAGGACGAGCCCCGGCAGGACATTTCCCCGGTCCCCGGGCGGCATGACCTTGTGGATGTAGTACCGGCCGTTGAACAGTACGCTGTCCACCCAGACGCTGCCGTTGACAAGCAGCGCGTGGCAGGTCCGGGCAAATGCGCTGTCGCCCATGTGGTCAGCCATCTTCTCGCCCGCGCGCAGGGCGCCAAGATACCAGAGTCCCATCTGAGGATTGGGGCCATAGTATTCCACGTCCATGGTATTGTGCTGGCACCCTTCCATGACGCCATCCATGTCGGCGTCCCATCCTCCCTTGATCCAGGCAAACTGCAGTGCGCGCTTGACGTTCGGATACAGCGACCGTAGGAATTCCTCATCCCCCGAGAGTTGCCAGTCACGGTACATCTTCATGATGCACCCCATCTGGCCGTCCGCCGCCGCTTTCCCTGCCGTGCCCTGGCCGAGCGGAAGGGCGGCACGGAAGCTCATGAGCCCGATGTCGTCGGTCTGCGTGGAGAATTCCACCTCCCGCATCGTCTTCGCAAGCGAACCAAACAGGAACGCGACCGCCTGCTCATAGTTCCAGACGTGCGTACAGGACCCTTCACAACACCCTGCCTTGTCACCACATCCCTCCCAGGCAAAGAGCCGGCCGTCTTTCGATCGGAAGCAGGTCTGCGAGCGAAGCGTGCTGAGATTGAAAAGGGCGGCTTCCTTCACTTCGTCGGGAAGGGGACTGGCGGTGAAGGCCCGCACGAACCCGACGGTTTCCGCTTCGAGCCGGTCGAGATCGGGCAATGTCTGCAGGGCAACATCCCACGCATCATTGTAGCGTGTGGAATAATAGTTCCCAATCGAGGTCGAGGACCAGGCAAAGCGATTCGGGAAATTCCACGTAAGGAAGAACGTGAAGTCGCGGGTGGCATGCGGGGGAATGACGTTCCGAACGGCCAGCGATGCCATCGGTGTGTTTTCTTCCGATACGCGATCGCTGACCATGCCGTCATCACTCAGGTCGTCCCAGAAATCAAGCAAGGCCGTACCCCAGTTCCGCCGGAGCCACGACTTCCTGTGCGAGACGTCGCCAGAATCCGGCGTGGCCAACGCGATGGTGCCCCATTGTTCCACTGTGGAGTCCAGGCCCCGGGTCGTCAAATAGACCCCTCGCAGCCCTCCTCCCTGCCGGTACTCGTTCGTGTTGCCGGACGCGGAGAATGTTGTGCCGTCGTTCCCGATGAAGTTCTCGAGCGAACCGCAAACGGTCGCCTGCAAGGTGTCATCGCTCATGTTCGTGACGACGTAACGGAGAATGGCGATCGGTATTCCGCTTGCTTCGGGTTCGGTCGGGATGAGCGGATTGAAGCCCTGAATCGTGACGGTGACAGGCATGTCAGGATCCTTCAAGCGGACGAACCCCGCAGGATAGCTCGCATCGAACGTGCATTGCCGGAAACACGGGAGCCCGGGATTTGTGGCATCCTTCACGCCGAAGGCTCCGTAGTACTGGAACTCCTCCACGGGGCCCTGGAGCGCGCGTGTGGCGGCCTGACCACGGGGTGCCTTGACGCGTATGGCAAAGAACGTGGAGGCGGGATTGAAACCTTTCGCGGGGCGGTTGACGATTTCCCAATCGCGCAGGTCCCCCCTCCCTCCCAGCGAGACTGTTCCCGTGCCGATGCCGCCCAGCGGGAGTGCGATCTGCGCGAGGTGTTGCTGATCGTAGCGTTTCACGAGCGGCCAGGGTTGCGGAGTGCCTGCGGCAGCCGGATCGGCGACGAAGAGGGAGAGAAAGAGAAGGCCGAACAGGAGGGTGATTTGTCGTCTCATGGTATCTGCTCCTTGTTGACGAACAGAGAAGTCGGGTGCCAGAATGCCGTACCGGACGGTGCCCTGGTGGCTGTCATTTCGACGTCACCCTCCACTTGCGCCACACATCCCGGTCCGCGAGCATCTTCACAAAAACTCCGCCGACCACCGAATGGGTGGAAAAGGACCATATGCTGAAATAGGGATCGCACGTCACAAGCGGTACCGCGGGCGGTCGAAAACCCTGAGTGGTTGTTTGCGCTTCTACGGTCATGGACAAAGCCAGCAGGAAAATCAGCATGGAGACGGTTTTCATTGTTTGTCCGTCGGTGAATGTTTGTCGAGAATGAGTGTGAGCATGGAGACCGGCAGAGGTCGCCGCGCAATTCCCGGTCCTGCAATGGTCAGATTCAAGAGCTCATCCGATGTGTCGTTGAAGTAGTCCAGAACGAAAGCGTGGACCCCCGGGTTCAATGCAACGGTCCCGGTTTTTTCCGTTGGCCCATGCGAGCCGTCGTTGTCGACAACAGTCTTCCCGTCGATGGCCAGCCGGGAGCCATCATCCGACATCAGCGAAAAGGTGTAGTCACCGTTCTCAACGACATTCAAGAAAGCAAAGAACCGCACACCCCACTGGTTCTGCCGTTTCTTGATCGACGCCAGGTCGAACCCTGTGACAATGCCTCTACTGACGGGGGTGAGACGGTCAAGGTCGGGTATCGCCCGCCACTCAGACCCTTCATAGTACCGATAGTTCAAGCCGTTGATGGAGGGATCCAGGAGGTCGTAGAAGGCCGTTGCCGTAAGGCTGGGCTTCAAGCCACTCTTGAACGCTTTGGCCTTCACGGTGACCGCCCTGGTGATCTTGATAGGTGCGGCATATTCCGGCGATTGCTCGCCAGGCTCGCTCCCGTCAAGCGTATATCGAATCCGGGCACCCGGAGTCTCACTCCAGAGCTCAACGGATCCGGACGCCGGGCCTTGGAACGCGGATCCTCCCGGCGCTAGTGTGGGCATGAACGTAAACGGGATGGCATGCAGATCCGCATACTTCGCGGGATCAAACGGAGAATCGAACGTATAAGCTCCGCTGGCCAGGCGATATGTTGCTGCTCCCGGCTCAGCACGGAGGACGGTGAGTCCGACGGCTTTCTCCACTGCCGCGCCACTTTCAGTGATGCCCGAAGGATCGGTTGTGGGAAGGTAGAGTGTTGCCTCAGTGTTGGCCGGAATGTTCACCGAAAAGAGGAACCGACCGCCGGCGAGTTTCCAGTCAACGGCAATTGGCCCCGAGATCGAGCGATACTCTCCGCGTGCCCACTGAAGCGACCCGCCCGGAACGGGACGCAAAACCGCATGCCTGTACGCAGGCTTCTGTTCGTCATAGTTGATGCCCAGGATTGTGCGGTACATCCATTCCACCACTGAGCCAAAGGAATAGTGGTTGAAAGAATTCATCCCGGCGTCTTGAAATCCGCGCCCGGCCACATACGCGTCCCATCGTTCCCATATCGTTGTCGCCCCTTGATCGATACTGTAGCCCCACGAGGGCAGGCGGCGGCTCTCGGTAAGGGCATAGGCAATCGGGCTGAATTTGTAGCGCGAGAGTTCCATCATCATCCGCAGGGTGCTCTGGAATCCGGTGGACATCCTTCCATCGTATCGCCGGATGGCTTCCACCATGCGCTGTGCGGCAATCTCACGCATGGATTCAGGCAACAGGTCGAAGCTGAGCGCAAGGGCATACCCTGCCTGAGTATCGCCGTCTATTTCCCCCGAGGGGCGGACAAATTGCCGCTCGAAAGTCTCTCGTATCTGCCCGGCAAGCCGGCTGTAGCGCTCGGCTTCGTCCGCTTTGCCCAGGACCCGGGCCATCTTCGATACGATCTCGGTGGAATGGGCAAAGAACGCCGTTGCATACGCATCGTGCGGCATGTTGCCCCCGGTCCTGGGGTAATCCGGAGAGATAATCGTGTTTCCGTTCAACCAGTCGCCATAGCGGTTCCCAACATCATTCTTCCAGACCAAATCGGGGTTGGTCTCACGGATGTGTTCAATGAACCTCACGGCCGAAGCATAATGCTCTTCTAGAACGCGCGTGTCGCCGTAATTCTGGTAGAGTCTCCATGGAACGATCACCCCGGCATCAGCCCAGCCGGGCGCGTTCATGAAGCGCTCCCCGGGGTAATACGGCTGAGGAGCAAAATCGGGATACCGCCCGTTCTTCGCCTGCGCGTCGCGGACATCGCGGATCCATTTAGTGTAGAACGCGGCCATGTCCAGATTGAATATGGATGTCTGGGCAAAGACCTGGGCATCTCCCATCCATCCCATCCTTTCGTCCCGCTGAGGACAATCGGTGGGAATGCTGTGCATATTTCCGCGCTGGCTCCAGAGTGTATTCTCGATGATCTTATTATAGAGTGGATGTGAGGTGACAATGGTCCCTGCCGTCGGCGCACTGGAAGCGATGACGACCCCGGTCAGAATGT
This sequence comes from Bacteroidota bacterium, assembly GCA_017860555.1. Taxonomy (GTDB): domain Bacteria; phylum Bacteroidota; class Ignavibacteria; order UBA10030; family UBA6906; genus JAGDMJ01. The sequence continues at coordinate 812 of JAGDMJ010000194.1, read as the reverse complement.
CGGGAGCGGGCTTGGAGGAAACCCCCGTGAGTTCGACATAGCGGAAACCATGGTACGTGAAATGCGGCTCGAACGCGCGCTCGCCTTTCCCATCCAGCGTGTACTTATCCGTCTGGATTGCACCGGCCAGGCTCTCCGTGTAGAGCGACCCATCACTGTTCAGCATTTCCCCGTGGCGGAGTGTGACGATCGAACCTGCCGGCCCTGACAGCCGCACCCGGCACCATCCCACCATGTTTTGCCCGAGGTCAAAGATATAGACACCCGGTTTGGGCTCGCTTACGCTTATGGCCTTAAGTTCGGTAATGATCCTGATGGGCTCGTTCATCTGGGCATCAAGACTTACGTGTATGGAGCTGTCAACGGTCGCCCTGCTCCAGCCTTCGCCCTTGAATCCAGGCTTGTCCCAACCCGGTATTTCCTTCCGGGCATCATAGGTCTCCCCCAGGAAATTGTCCGCACTCCTGATGGGACCATCAGGATTGATCCTCCAAGTGCCATCTGAAGCGAGGACCTGCCGTGTGCCATCCTGTTTTTCGATCACCAGTTTGAGCAGGAGCCGGCGATTCAGGCCATAGGGTCCTCTGCGCGGATACTCTTTGTCCCAGCGCGTCGGGCCAAGCCGGCCGGCATACCACCCATCGGCCAGGACCGCTCCAAGTACGTTGCTGCCGGGGCGGACCATCGCCGTCACATCGTACGTCTGATACTGCACCCGTTTCGTGTAGTCGGTCCATTCAGGGGCAAGGAGGTGATTCCCCACTTTCCTTCCGTTCAGGTGAAGTTCGTAATCGCCCAAACCGGTAACGTAG
>JAGDMJ010000193.1 GCA_017860555.1 Bacteroidota bacterium | reverse complement strand
CATGCGCTCGCCCCGCGGCATCTATCACAGGACCGACCGCCGCGCGGAGGCTTTTGACGGTGTTGTCCTGGACGACGGGAATGTGCGTCTGACCGCCAGCTATGGAGAGTATATGGCGGAACCGCGGATTGGCTTCTTCAGAGGGCACGTCAGGATCGTGGATACGGCCTCGACGGTCACCGCAGACTCGCTCACATACTTCCGGAACACGCAACAATCGATCGCCGAGGGCCGGGTCAGGATCGTGAACGAGACCGACCATGTCGTCATCACCGGCGGGAAACTGGAGCACGATGCCCGAACCCAGTTCAGCCGGATGCTCTTCGATCCCGTCCTGGTACAGCAGGATTCGCTTCCCACCGGTGCCGCGGAGACACTTGTCGTCCGCAGTGAGATCATGGAAGCCTACCGCGATTCGGTCAACCGATTCGTGGCCATTGACAGCGTAAGAATAGTCCGGGCGGATCTGGCTGGCGTCGCAGGGATGGCCGCCTTTTTCACGCAGGGAGACAGCATTCTGCTCCGCAGGTCTCCCGTGGTCTGGTACGGAGAAACCCAGATCTCCGGGGATTCGATGAATGTTTACCTCATCAGGAGAAAACTCCGCCAGGTGGATGTCATGGGCAACGCGGGCGCCCTTTCCCGGAGCGACTCGCTGCATCCCGATCGCATGGACCAGGTGGTGGGAGAGAGCATGCGGCTGACCTTTGGCGACACGGCCCTCAGCCGGATCGATGTGGAAGTCCGCGCGATCAGCCTGTACCACATTTACGAGGACACGCTGGAAAACGGCCTGAACAAGATCAGCGGCGACCGGATCGTCATGCATTTTTCCGGTGGGAAGGTGAGCAGCCTCCGCATCGTAGGTGGGGTGGAGGGACAATACGTTCCCGAGAACCTGGCGAAAAACCGGGAGCAGGAATACGCTCTACCGGGGCTCGCCTGGCGGACGGATCGTCCCCGGCTCCCGCATCGGGCGCCGCGAGGGGCGGCCACAAGCAAGTAGGGAACCTGAACCGGGACCAACAGGAATGATACAACGATGACCGATAGCAATGCGGAAAAAAACGGGCGGATCTTGCGTTCCGAGGATCTGGTGAAACACTACAAGAAGAGAACCGTCGTCAAAGGCGTGAGCGTCGAAGTGCGGCAGGGGGAAGTGGTTGGCCTTCTGGGGCCGAACGGGGCGGGGAAGACGACGACCTTTTACATGATCGTCGGGATGATCAGGCCTAACGGTGGGCGTGTCTACCTGGATGACATCGAGATCACCAAGACGCCGATGTACAGGCGTGCCCGGCTTGGCATCGGCTACCTTCCGCAGGAAGCGTCGATCTTCAGAAAGATGACCGTGAAGGAGAATATCCTGGCGGTCCTGCAGGCAATGGACCTAAGCAACGCCGAACGGCGCGCCCGTTGCGAGCAGTTGATGAAGGATTTCAACATCTCACACCTGGCGGGAAGCCAGGGCTATATGCTGTCGGGAGGGGAGCGGCGGCGAACCGAGATCGCGCGTGCCCTTGCGGGCGAACCCAAGTTCATTCTCCTGGACGAGCCCTTTGCCGGCATCGATCCGATTGCCGTCGAAGAAATCATGAAGATCGTCGCCGGCCTCAAGCTGCGAGGCATCGGCGTTCTGGTGACCGACCACAACGTGCACGAGACGCTTTCCATCACGGATCGTGCCTACCTGTTGTTCGAAGGGAGCATCCTGAAATCCGGGACGTCAGAATACCTCGCAAACGACCCCGAAGTCAGGAAACTCTACCTCGGCGAGCGGTTCAAGCTGGACCGCTATCAATAACTGCTGTCGAGAATTAGCTCTCCCCCCGGGAACTCGCTCCGCATCGCTACTGTTAAACAGGCGAGCGACGCGATGCCGTTCACGTGACCGGCACGATGAGGGGGAAGGAGCGTGCAGTTGCGTCCATCAAAGACACGACGATGAACGATTGTTGGGTAGAGGGAGAGGACAAGGCCGATGTATAGTAAGGTGCGGTAGAAGATCGGCAGCGCTGATCTGTGAGGGGGAGACATCCAAGCCTTGATCAGGCGGTCCCGTTGCGCAAGCGGCGGGACCGCCGCTATTTCTGCCGTGCCCGTCAGTCTTTCTTCTCTGAAGTGGGGCCGGGTGTTGCTTTCCCGTCCTTGGTCTCCGCCTTTTCCTTCTTTTTGTCTCCTTCGTCGCGGCTGACGTGGCTCTTCCTGTAATCGGTCAGGTAGAATCCGGTTCCCTTGAAGATCAGGCCGGCTCCCGTCCCGAGCACGCGGACGAGATTGTCGGTGCCGCACTCCGGGCAATGCTTGAGAGGCTCCTCCGACATCGATTGGAATTCCTCCATCTGGTGTCCGCACATCTTGCACTGGTATTCATACGTTGGCATTGGTTCTCTCGAGTAGTAATTCCTCCAAACCTCTCTTTATGCGTTCCACACCTCTGGTCAAGTCCTCCATCGCGCAGGTGAACGAGATCCGGAGGCATCCGTCGTCACCGAACGCGCTCCCCGGGACGACGCCGACATGGTGGCGCTCCAGGAGATACAGCGCCATGTCCATGGAGGAGCGCACGGTGGCGCCGTAGAAATTCCGCACCCCGAAGAAAAGGTACATGGCACCCTGCGGGCGGACCACTTCGATCTCCCGAATGGAGGAAAGTATGTCCATCGCGGCGTCGCGCCGATGCTCGAATTCCCTGCGCATCAATTCCACTTCGGGGACAGGCGATGAGAGTGCTGCGAGGGCTGCCATCTGGGCCACCGAATTTGCATTGGACGTCACCTGGCTCTGCACCTTGGCCGCTTCCTCGATGACCGCCACCGGGCCCCCCATGTAGCCGATTCTCCACCCGGTCATGGCATACGCTTTGGACATCCCGTTCACGGTGATGACCTGGTCCTGGACCCGCTTGTCGGCACCGATGCTGTGATGGATGCATGCGTCAAAGAGGACCTTTTCATAGATCTCGTCGCTGATGATGTAGAGATCGTGCCGCCGTGCCACGGCTGCGACAGCCCCAAGTTCCTCCCGGGTGAAGACGACGCCCGTCGGATTGGACGGGGAGTTCAGAATAACCGCCTTGGACCGTGGAGTGATCGCCTCACGGAGCCGGTCCGCATTCGGGCGGAAGTCTTCCTCCATGGAGGTCGGGACCGTCACCGGCACTCCGTCGGCCAGCCGGATCATATCAGGGTAGCTCACCCAGTGTGGGCTAAAGAGGAGCACCTCATCTCCCGGATCGCAGATCGCCTGGAGCGCGTTGTAGACCGCATGCTTTGCGCCGGAAGAGACGAGGATCTGCTCCGGGGAGAAGTACAGGCCGTTCTCTGCTTCGAACTTCTTGATGATGGCGAGGAGGAGCTCTCTGGTTCCCTGGTTCGGCGTGTAATGCGTGAAATCCGCGGCGATGGCCCGCACCGCCGCGTCCTTGATCACGGGCGGCGTGGCGAAATCGGGTTCGCCTGCCGTCAAACTGACGACGTCAATTCCCGCTTCCTTGAGACTGCGGGCCTTCATGGTGAAGGCCAGCGTCTGCGACAACCGGATCTCCCGGACTTTCTGTGAGAGTGCGCGCATTCCCTGGCTACCGTGTCCCTCCCGTCATCCCTGCCTGAGCTTCCGAGTCAATCGCCGCTGCACGCTGCCCGGAACGAAGTCCGAGACGTCTCCTCCGAGGCGGGCCACCTCGCGGACGATGGAGGAATTCAAATAGGTGTAACCCTCGCGGGGTACGAGGAACACCGTGTCGATCGCCGGCGCGAGTTTCCTGTTGGTGAGGGCCATCTGGAATTCATATTCAAAATCCGAAACCGCCCGGAGTCCCCTGACGATGACGCCGGCCTTGTGGCGCCCGGCGTATTCCACCAGGAGGCCGTCGAAACAATCCACGCTCACCCCTTTTTTGTTCCGGAGTACTTCGCGGATCATCGCCAACCTCTCGTCGATGGTGAAGAGCGGGGCTTTCGAGGTGTTCTTCGCGACCAGGACGATGACATGTTGAAAAAGCTCCGCCGCCCGATCGATGACATCGATGTGACCGAAGGTGATGGGATCGAACGTCCCCGGGTAGATCGCAATCTTACGTTTCATAGATTCACTGGCTGATGAAAGAAGGTGACGAGTGTGCGGCCGAATTTCTTCTCCGGCCCTGCCACATACAGCGGAGTGTTTTCGAAGCGCAAGTCCTTCGCATGCTCGATGAGCAGGTACCCCCCGGGCTCGATCATGCCCGATCCAAACAGCAGGCCAGGGATCTGGCCGGTCTTGTCAAAGCTGTACGGAGGATCTGCGAACACCAGATCATACGTCCCATGCCGGGCATTGAGGAAACTCATCGCGTCCATCGTCAGGATCTCCACGGCATCCTCGCAATCCAACGCGCGGGCGTTTTCCTCGATGTACCCGACCGCCTCTTCGCTTTCCTCCACGAACGTCACGCGTCCCGCGCCCCGGCTGAGCGCCTCCAATCCCAGGCTGCCGCTTCCGGCAAACAGGTCCAGCACCGCGATGCCCTCGAAATCGACACGGTTCGCCAGCATGTTGAACAGCGTCTGGCGTACGCGTTCGGTCGCCGGGCGTACCGAGAGATCATCCACGGTCTTGATCGCTCGCCCCCTATACAACCCCGTGATGATGCGCATGGTTCAATCCCGGCGCAGCGCGACGCCCACGGCGGAAGCGAATCGATAGGAGGGGACTGACAGATGGTCGGCAAGCCGCAGGGTGTCCGATACGCTGATATGGCGCAACGGGTTCAGTGCCTCCACCAGCAGCGCGGAGCCGCGCCGGATTTGGACGAGGAGGTCCTTGTCGAGGTGCGGTCCGTAGACGGTAATTGAATAGATGCCCTTCGTCTCTCGCGAGAGCGTGGCGATCTGGTCCACGATTTCCTGGTCCGACTTCACCATCACGTAAGCGTAGGATTGCAGTGAACCGTTTTTCATCAGGCTGATGTCCAGCCTGTTCTCCTTCACGCCCACGAGAGCGAGGAACCTGCGATAGGTATCGGGGTAGTTCACACGGAGCGCCATGTCGGCGCTGAAGTGGTCGACATCGACGATATGAAGCGTCAGGCCCAGCGCCTTGAGCGCCGCTTTGATCGCGGTCGTATGGCGCCGGCGGATCGAGACGGCAAGCATTTCGTTCCACCCGCTTTCCCGGTGTGCCGACATCACATGGACATCGGTAATGAACTCCTTTGGCTGGATGTCAGGGAAATACTGGTGGAGTTCCCACTCGACGAGCTCGTTGATCCGAGTGCGGGGAAGCCCGTCTTCGACTGGCAGGGTGTTCACAAAGAGGAGGGCCGTGTCCATGGCAACGGAGACCTGTGTTGCCTTCACACGGTTGACCTTGATGAAAGCCTGGAGGTAATCCTTGAACTCCTGCTCGGCGACGGGATCTTGCCCGGCGGCATCCTCGAAAGGAAATCTGTTTTTCCACTCGTCTATGGCGAGCAGGATCCCGGATGTGCTGCCCCGTTCGATCTCGACGGCCTGCACACTGTGGGCACTGATGTTAAGCCCTAATGAGAAGTCTTTGGATGCCATGACGCATGAATATGCGAAAAAGAGAAGGGAGAATCAATACATGCATAGTGAATGAATGGTTCAGCCGTCCGAATTCGCGGGGTTCTTCCGTCACCTGCTTTTTGAATTCCCGTGGGTGGAATCTTTCCGCGTCTCTCCCACCGTCAGAAACGGCCGTATCTGCTCAAGCCGCTTCTTGCCGATACCCTTGACATGCTCAAGCTCATTCACCGTCTCAAAAGGCCCGTGTTCATTCCGGTACGCGACGATTCGCTCGGCGTAGGACGCACCGATGCCCGGCAGCTGTACCAGTTCCGCGGCGGAAGCACTGTTGACGTTGATGCCCCCTTCCTTGAGCGCGGGCTTGCGGTGAGACGCGGGGGTTACCGCCCCGGTGGCGGGAGTGGACGGCGTGAGCGAGGCAAGGGCTTGTGAGCGCGCCACGAATTCACTGTCACTGCTCGTGTAGTCGAAGGGGAGTGTCGTGTCTTTTTCTGTCGCGGCCTCGTACCACCGGATTCCAAGCCCCACCAGGAACATGGCGCTCAGAAAGAGCACGACCTTCACTTCGTTGTGCGTGAACCCGAGGCGTTGTTGAAGTGACGCGAAGAACTTCATGAAAATGCTTTCTTCACTCTGCCGAAGAAGCTTTTCTCAGAATGAGCCGATTTATCCCCTTCCTTGGGGTTGATGTTCTCGCCGACGGCAAGCTCTTTCAAGAGCTGACGTTCCTTTCCGGAGACCGTGGTCGGAACCCAGACGTTGACGCGCACAAGCTGGTCTCCCCGTCCGAAGGCGTTCAGGTGAGGGATGCCCTTGTCCCGCATGCGCAGGATCCGTCCGGACTGCGTCCCTGATTCGACCTTCAATTTCGCGCGGCCAGTCAGCGTTGGGACCTCGATGTCGGCACCGAGGGCGGCTTCCGGGAAGCTCACCAGGAGGTCGAGGATGACGTCATCTCCATTGCGGGTGAAAAGCGGATGTTGCTCCTCCTCGATCACGACGATGATGTCTCCCGCGGGGCCTCCCCGGCGGCCGAGATTCCCTTCGCCGCGGAGGGGGATGTAATTCCCCTCGCTTACCCCGGCC
>JAGDMJ010000192.1 GCA_017860555.1 Bacteroidota bacterium | reverse complement strand
CTGTCGTAGACGATCCCTTCGAACTCGCTACCGGACGGACTGTCGTCTTCCGGTTGATATGCTTCCAGGTCTTCTGCCCGGGAAGAGAGGGAGAAGATCTCTGCCTTGTACCGGCGAATCTGTTCGAAGAGCTCGTCGGTCCGATCGCTTTTCTTCTCCGTCTCCAGATCCAGGAGTTCGCGTTCCAGAAGAGCGACCTTCGCCTCCCTGTCGCTGAGCTGCGCAAGGATCATCTTTTTCTCGGCCTGCAAGATGTCCACACGCTCTTTCACCTGCCGCTGCTTGAAGAAGAGTGAAGTGACCGTCGTAGTGAGCCCGACGACCAGGAGGGAAAAGAATGGCAGCTGCACCGAGGCGAAGGCAAAAAGGGCGAATGAAACAAGCATGGCCAGCGCCAGAGCGCCGAATGCCAGCACTATGTTCACGGGAGATCGCAGGAAGAGTACGGCCGCGGCGGTGCCAATGCCGAGAATGAAGCAGAGCAGGTACTCAACCCAGGGGCTAACGGCATGCAGGAACCGCGAGTGAAGCGCATTGTCGATGAAGGCGGCATGCAATCCGATGGAAGGGAACCTGGAATCGACCGGCGTGGAGCGGAATTCGCTTCTGCCTTCGGCAACAACACCCACCAGCACGAGCTTGTCCTTCAGGCTGCTCACCGGAATGGAAGCCGGGCGATCCATGCGAAGGGCATCGTACGACCGGAGGACCTCGAGGAAGGGATAGCGGGTATATGTGCCAAAGGAAGATGGGAGATTCAGCAGGACGGTGGCGTCGGAAGAGGTTGGGAATTCAACGGTCCGTGCGCCTGCCTGAAGCCGGATCTTCCCGTCGACGTAGGCGAGGCCCGACCGTTCCGCACCAATATGGAGGCGAAGCAGTTCAGCGGCAAACGCTGGCACAACCGCGCCCGCCCGGTGGACAAGAACGGGAATATCAATCCCTGAAGCGCCGGAGAAGTTCACATGTCCGACCCCGGCCGCACCTTCAACGAAGCGCCGCTGCGGGAGATGCAGTCCCTTCCCTTCGGGCAGCGAACCGTTCACGCGCGGGTAGTTGAAACGGAGGGGAACGGGGGCATTCATAACGGCGGTATCCGCTCCTCCGCCGAGGGCATCAAAATAAGAGGCCAGGACGACGTTCTTTGATGAAGCGATCACCGATGCCAGAAGCTCATCGTACTCGGGGTATTCCGGGTAACCCAATCGCGCGTCTTCGAACTGGATCTCAACACCCACCGCCTTCACCTGCAGTGTGGAGAGGGTATTAAGCATCAGGGCGTAGAAATTCCTCCGGACGGGCCATCCCAGCGTGCGGATTGCCTCGTTGTCGATGTAGACTACGACGATGTTCGTATCGGCAGGCTGCGCGCCACGGACGCGGTATTTGAGCGAGGTGAACTGATCTTCAACGGATGAGAGCGGAGTGCGGAGAACGGCAACCAGCACCAGCGCCGCCACGGCGATGCCGGGGCACCATGCAAGGAAGCTGCGTTTCATTGTTTGCTGAGCCAGGTTTCCGGATTCTGTTTTTCCCGGTCCTTCCAGATTTCAAAATGGAGTCGCGGACCATTCAGCGCTTCGCCGCTCTCGGCGATGACATCTCCTTCTTTCACCTTTTGCCCTTCCGTAATATTGATCTCGGCAAGGTGGGTATAGATGGTGCGATATCCGCCGTAGTGGTTGATGATCACGATGTTTCCGTAGCCGGGGAGCCACCAGATCTTGGAGATCTCCCCTTCGGCAACGGCGCTCACCGGAGAGCCAGCCTTCACGGCGATGTCAATGCCGGTGTTCTGGGTGATGGTCTTCAGCGTGGGGTGTTTCTGGTTCCCGAAGTGGGCGACCACGGAGCCCTCGGAGACGGGCCAGCGCAGTCTTCCCTTTTTTGAAGCGAACTCGCCTTTTGCCGCCGGCGGCTGCGGGAGCCGGGACGAGCGCTGCTCATCGGATTCACGCTCTTTCCGGATCCGGTCAGACTCGATCAGCTCGGCGATGATCCCTTCCAGTGCCTGGGCTGCCTTCATCTGGCGCTCGATGGAGCGTTGCAGCGTCTTCTTGTCCTTCCGGATCTGTGCCAGGATCTTCCGGCGGTCGGCGGCAAGCGATGCCAGGCGGTCTTCCTCCGCGCCCTTCTCGGCAATCAGACGGCGCTGTTCCGTGAGCTGCTGCTGAAGCTCCGCCTGGATATCCTCGATCTCGCTTTTCTTGCTGATCAGGGTCTCGGCATCCTTCTTCCGTTGAGCGGAGAAGCGCTTCAGATACTCGTTCCGAATGTAGAGCTGGTTCAGGGAGTTCGAGGAGAGCAGCAGTTCCAGGTCATGGACGCGCCCGGCCCGGTAGACGGAGGCGACGTATTTTGCATAATGCTGTTTGATGAAGCCGAACTGCCCTTCGAGCAGGGCGACCGTGCGGCGTGTGGTATCGATCTGGCGCTGAAGGTCGTGCTCCTCCGCGCGCAGGCGTGTGATGAGCCGCCGCACCAGCGTGGCTTTCCTGTCGTAGGTGTCAAGAAGTTCCAACGACGCTTTCTCGCTCTTCTGCTGGCGGCCAATCTTGTCTTCCAGCTTGCGGATCTGCTCCCGGATGTTCTGGAGCTCGACCTGGCGCTTCCTGATCTCCGTCTGCCCCGTCACCAGCAGGGGAAGCCCCGCAAAGCAGAGGAGCAGCACGGTGTATGTCAAGAGCTGTTTCACCGAACGGTTCTGCGCGCAGTGGGTGGAATGGTGAAATCGAAAGAAACCGAAGGCGTGTTCAATTCCGCACTGGAAAAATGAATGGCCACCCGGCGCATTTCGCCGGGGAAGCTGACAATAACACGGCGCGGCGTCCGGGCTCCCTGGTCTTCGATAGTCCCGGATGTCGTAGCTTCCATGATCACTTGTCCGTTGCTGTTCTCACGCCGGTATCGCCGCACCAGAAGGTCGGCCGGATCGATCCAGTATGTGCAACTGTCGGTCCCGCAGGCATACACGAGCCGGAACTGATCTCCGTCTACCGTGTACGAAAGCGGCGTAGACTCTTTCTCCGCAACCGGAAAGGCGCCCGTGAAGGCGTTGAGGATCTGTTCATACGTGAGGTCGAACGGGACGACGGAGCGGATCGCGCGAGCCGTGGGAACGCCGCTGGTGACATGATTCTCCATGCTGTTGTACATGACGAACAGCTGTCGGCTGAGGAACAGCGTGCCGACGTCGATCCCGAAGGGACCTTCGAACGCAATCAGCAGCGAATCGGGCTTCCGGAGGGAGAGCTCAAAGGAAGCGGATCCGGCCGCCTCCGGACTTTCGAACGTCACTGTCCCCTGGCCGATCATGGTCACGAGATTTGCATCGGCGGCATCGACAAGGTCGACCAGCCTGGACGCCGGCACCTCCGATGGACGGAGCGCAATTTCAGACCGTCGCGGTGAACAGGAAGAAAAGATCAGCAGCAGCGCCAGCGCCATGAGGACCTGCCGCGACAGGCTCATAGGGATCCGCGCAGGATTTTGTCGCGCAATTCCTTATTCTTCTCGTCGAGCTGGAGCGCGATATTCCACTGCTCGAGGGCCTCCTTCTTGTTGTCCATCTTGTAGTAGATGTCGCCGAGGTGCTCGTAGACCACCGCGCTGACTTCTCCCTTTTCGATGGCTCTCTTGATGTATTCGGCGGCCTCTTTGTATTCCCCGAGGCGGAAATACACCCATCCCATGGTATCAAGGTAGGACGGGTTGTCGGGTCTGGCGGCAACGGCTTTTTCCGACATCTCCTTTGCCCGATCCAGCTGGATATTGCGCTCGGCCAGGCTGTAGCTGTAGTTGTTCAGGACCAGATGGTTGGTTGGATCGAGCCGGAGGGCTTCCTCGTACAAATTGTCCGTTTCATCATAGCGCTTGAGAGCCTCGTAGACAACCGCAAGCTGCGACATGGCGTCCACATCTTTGCTGTTGAGCTGCCGGGCGCGCTCCAGAACGCGTGCCGCCTCTTCGTTCTTTTCGAGCCGGTTGTAGGCAACTCCGAGAAGAAAGTTTACCCGGAAGTCATCCGGCACGACTTTCACGGCAGCCTCAAGGACGCGGGAGACCTCTTCGAAGTTGTTCTTCTCGAGAAACACCGAAGAGAGATAGACCCAGGCATCGGCGTTCCATCCGGCAAGCTCGGTGACCTTCCGGAAATTGCGCACGGTCAGCGAGTCATCGCGCGTCACGGTGCCGATCGCCCCCAGGAACCAGTATGCATGCCAGTCCAGCGGATATCTGTCCCTGATCCGCTCGAAAATCGAGCGGGTAGTGGGAGCAAGCGTGGAATCCGCGCCCAACCGGGCGAAATAAAGCTCCCCGATATGAAGTTTCGCTTCCATGGAGACCGAGTCCTGTTTCAGGATGGTCTCAAATTGCTCCGACGCCAGTTTGTATTCCTTTCGGAAGAGGTGAATTTCCGCTTCGTCAGCCAGGATGTTCAGGTCATCCGGATTGCTCTCCCGAAGCTCTTTGAGCACCTCCAGGGCACCGTCGTAGTTTTCCGCCCTGACGTAGGTCTGCGCAAGCGTCCGCATCAGCGCCTGATTGCTGGGATCGATCTCGGTCATCTGATTCAACGCCTCGGCCGCCTTGTTGAATTGCCGGAGCTTGTTGGCAAGCTCGGCAGTCCGCAGCAGGACCTCCCACTCCGGGCCAAAGCGGTTGGTGATTTGTTCGTAGATTTCGAGTGCCCGTAGGGGTTTACGGGGTTCGTAGAGGCGCGCGAGGTTAAACCAGGCCTCCAGGCTGGAGGAATCGCGCCGTACGATCTCCTCATATTCCATTGCGGCAGTGTCCGTCTCGTATGCCGCGACATAGGCAGCGGCAAGCGTGCCTCGGTAGTCAAGGTTGGCAGGATCCATACGCACTGCTTCCTTGGCAGCCTCGATGGCCAGGGCGTGCTTTCCGATCCGACTGTAGTTGCGGGCAAGGGCGTAGTAGATGCCGCCACTCTTTTCATAACTGAGCGCATCCTGATATTCGAGGATGGCCTGGGCGTTATCACCTTTCACTTCAAACAGGGAGCCGTTGATGAAGGACTGGATCGCCTTCTGGTGGAGATAGTCAGACACGCCGGTGCCGGAACTGTCACCACCTTTCGAACGGGTTGTTTCCCCGCCGCCGGCGCAGCCGGTCAGCAGGGCAAACGCCCCAGCCAAGCAACATATCATCAACGTGCGGAACATTGCGCCTCCATGCTCAAAAATATACCGATTCATGGCCTGAATAACAACCCCGTGCGTGCGCCCTGCTTTTTCCACAGATGAACACAAATCGACAGAAGAGATTCACACCATGCATGCCTTTCCATCTTCAACACCGCCACCTTGACAACGATTCCGGTTTTGCCTATCGTATATCCGCTATGGCGGACTTTTTTCATCTGGCCGTCGCGTGGGACTGGGAACTTGACCGGGATTTTATAGCGCTTCTGGAGTCCCAGATGCACGCGCATCGGTTGCTCTTTTACTCAATCTCGCACCACAACACGCATGAGACGGCGCGGCGGGTGCAACGGGGAGATCTGGCCTTCGGGGCTTTCCTTGACCGCGCCGGGGACATCGACGATCATTTTACGCATATTTCCAGGATCATCCGCAAGACCCCCACGCATTTCGTGAACCCCCCCGATGCCGTCTATCATGCGACCGACAAGGCCACGATGCACCTGGAGTTCCTGACGAAAGGGATCGAAGTTCCCTTCTCAATCATCATCACGCCGTACAACAAGAGAAAGGAAGTGGAACTGACGCTGAGCGATCTGGCCCGACTCGGCCGCCCCTTCATCATCAAGCCCGCCAACACCACCGGCGGGGGGATCGGCGTCATCGTAGGGGCAGAATCGCTGAAAGATGTCATCGAGTCCCGTCAGCACCACAAAAACGACAAGTATCTCCTCCAGGAGAAGATCCGCCCGGAGATGCTCAACGGACGCAAAGGGTGGTTCCGGGTTTTCTATGTGTACGGATTGGTCATCCCCTGCTGGTGGGATGATGAAACTCATCGCTATTTCATGATCACCCGGGAAGAGCACGAGGCCTTCGGACTCCGTCCGCTCACAACGATCACGAAGAAGATCAGGGAAGTTTGCCGTCTGGATTTCTTCTCCACGGAAATTGCCGTTACCAGGGACAACCGGTTCGTGGTCGTCGATTACGTCAACGACGTCTGCGATATGCGTGTGCAGTCAGAGCATTACGATGGTGTGCCGGACCAGGTTGTAATGGACATCTGCCGCCGCCTCGCCCGTTACCTGAAGAACGCGCAGGCGGAAGGATTGCTTGCCGCGGCCAACGCTTGACATTGCCTGCCTGGAATAATACATTTCCCCGTCCACTCATTGAGGAGCAAGCTTATGAAGACTGATGTCCAGCGTTTCCAATTGCCGGCTACGCTTTGCGGGGCAGTCGTGACTCTCACGTTTCTGTTCATTTTGGGAGGTTGCGGCTCGTCCGAACCAACGCAGGAGGATTGGGAGATCGCTCAGGCAGCCTCGGTCACGGCGCAACTGGAGTACCGTGTCGACAGCCTGCAGGCTGAAAACCGACGTATGAAGGAGCAGGTCAACGCCATGGCAGCTGAGAACAGGAGCCTGACGGCCAAGAATGCCGAGCTTGA
>JAGDMJ010000191.1 GCA_017860555.1 Bacteroidota bacterium | reverse complement strand
GCGGTTGGGCTGGCAATCGTGATCGCACTTTTCCGCAATAAGCAGACCGTGAACATCAACGAAATAAACATCCTGAAGTGGTAATGTCCTACGAATTCATCGGTGTCGCAGTCTTCCTTCCGCTCGGCGGCTTCATCGTCAACGGCCTGCTGGGCAGCCGGATAAAGAACGAACATGCCGTGGGCCTCATCGGCAGCGGATCGGTGGGGGCGGCGTTTCTGATCGCTGTCGCCCTCTTCGTGCAAATGCTCGGCTCGCCTGTGGAAGAGCGCACGCATCTGGTGGAACTCTTCAGGTGGATCAGCGCGGGATCGGTCCAGGTTAGCTTCGCGTATCAGGTGGACCCTCTCTCCATCCTCATGATGCTGATCGTGACCGGCGTGGGGTTCCTGATCCATGTGTACTCCATCGGGTATATGCACGGTGACAGGGGGTTCTGGCGTTTCTTTGCGTATTTGAACCTGTTCATCTTCATGATGCTGAACTTGATCATGGCGGACAACTTCCTGCTCATGTTCCTGGGGTGGGAAGGGGTCGGGCTTTGCTCGTATCTGCTGATCGGCTTCTGGTACGACAGGAAGTTTGAAAAAGGGACCACGGGGGACGCCGCGAAAAAAGCATTCATTGTCAACCGGATCGGCGACTTTGGTTTTCTGATCGGGATGTTCCTGCTCTTCACGACCTTCGGGACCTTGAATTTCACAAGTGTCTTCGCTCAGGCAGCGGGGTTGCCCATGGGGGCGCCTGTCCTGACCTGGATCACGCTCGCGCTCTTCCTGGGGGCGACGGGGAAGTCCGCGCAGATACCGCTGTTCGTCTGGTTGCCTGATGCGATGGCCGGCCCGACGCCGGTGAGCGCATTGATCCATGCCGCAACGATGGTGACGGCAGGAGTCTACATGGTGGCACGATGCTCGGTGCTCTTCGCATTCGCGCCCATCACGATGGAGGTGGTCGCGATCATCGGCGCGGGCACGGCTCTCTTTGCTGCCACGATTGGCCTCGTTCAGAATGATATCAAGAAGGTGCTCGCCTATTCAACGATCAGCCAGCTTGGCTATATGTTCCTGGCGCTTGGCGTCGGGGCATTCAGCGCCGGTATCTTCCATGTGCTGACGCATGCTTTCTTCAAGGCGCTCCTCTTTCTGGGTTCGGGTGCAGTCATCCATGCCATGCATGAGGAGCAGGATATCCGGAAAATGGGGGGTTTGAAAAACGCGCTCCCCACGACATTCCGAACCTTTCTCATAGGGACCATAGCCATCGCAGGGATCCCGCCGCTGGCAGGGTTCTTCAGCAAGGATGAGATTCTCTGGAAAGCCTTTGCGGGAGGGCACGCCGTGCTCTGGTTCGTTGGTCTCGCTGGAGCCGGGGTTACGGCGTTCTACATGTTCCGCCTTCTCGCCCTCACTTTCGAGGGAGAGAAACGGTGGGATGCCGGAAAACATCCGCATGAAGCCCCTGCGACGATGACGGTCCCACTCATTGCGCTGGCGTTTCTTTCGGTCGCAGGCGGGTTCGTCGGAGTCCCGGCCAGCCTTGGCGGCGGAAATGCCATAGAACAGTGGCTCGAGCCGGTCTTCGAGCGGGCCGGGCGGGTGCTGCCCTCACCGGCGCATCCTTCGGTAGCCCTGGAATATGTTCTGATGGCCCTGTCGGTTGGTATGGCGATCGCGGGAATCGTGCTTGCACGGACGTGGTACCTTCGTCGCAAGGAGGTCCCGGAGAGGCTCAGCCAGCGTTTCGCGCGTGCATATCGATTGCTGTGGAACAAATACTACGTGGATGAGGTCTACGATGCCGTTGTCGTGACGCCCACTGTGCAGGGCTCCGAGAAACTCCTCTGGAAAGGAATCGATGTGGGAATCATCGACTGGTGCATCAACACCGGGGCGAAGATGATCGGGCTTCTCAGCAAAACTGTGAGAGTGGTACAGACCGGGCTGGCACAAAGCTACGTGTTTGTCTTCCTGCTCGGTGTAGTTGTCATCCTTGGCTGGATGCTGGCTCATTAATATTGTGATAGTGCCATGATAGTTCCTTCAATTCTATCGATCACGTTGTTCATTCCCGTCGCGGGGGCACTTCTTGTCATGCTGTTGCCACGGGACGCTACCCGTGCGATCAAGGTGGCTGGGCTTGCGGTGTCGCTGCTTGCATTCGTTGCGTCGGTCGCGTTGTTCTTCATGTTCGACGGCACGGACGGCGGAATGCAATTTGTGGAAAAGGTTCCATGGATCCACGGGCTGGATATTTCTTATCACCTCGGTGTGGACGGAATCTCGCTCCTGCTCGTCGTTCTGACCACATTCCTCACGCCCCTTGCGCTCCTCGCGTCGTGGGAATCTATCTCCGTTCGACTCCGGGCCTATGTGGCACTGATGCTCTTGCTTGAGTTCGGTACGCTGGGCGTGTTTCTGTCTCTGGATATGGTTCTCTTCTACATCTTCTGGGAATTCATGCTGATCCCCATGTATTTCATCATCGGGATCTGGGGCGGGACCGACAAGATCTACGCGGCCACGAAATTCTTCCTGTATACGATGGCGGGCAGCCTGCTGATGCTCATTGCCATTATCTGGCTCGGCTACTATGCTTCATTGCAGCCCGGTGGAATGTTCACGACCGACCTGCTGCGGCTCTACGCCATTGCTCCCGGAATTCCGCGGCAGATTCAGACCTGGATGTTCCTTGCCTTCGCCTTAAGCTTCGCCATCAAGGTCCCGATCTTTCCGTTGCACACCTGGCTTCCCGATGCGCACGTGCAGGCGCCAACCGCCGGCAGCGTCATCCTTGCCGGAGTCTTGCTGAAAATGGGAACATACGGACTCGTGCGGTTCTGTCTGCCGCTCTTCCCGTTCGCGACCTTTCAGTTCATGCCCTATCTGGCGATCCTCGCGGTAATCGGCATTGTCTACGGGGCGCTGGTGTCGATGGTCCAACCCGACTTGAAGAAACTGGTGGCGTATTCGTCCGTGAGCCATCTCGGTTTTGTTGTCCTGGGGATTTTCGCCCTGAACGAGGAAGGAATGCAGGGAAGCGTGATCCAGATGATCAACCACGGCCTGTCGACCGGGGCGCTCTTCCTCCTCGTTGGAATGCTTTACGACAGGCGGCACACGAGGATGATCAAGGACTTCGGGGGACTGGCGCGGGTCATGCCCGTATTTGCCACCTTTTTCATGATCGTGATGTTGTCGTCCGTGGGCCTGCCCGGGTTGAATGGATTCGTCGGGGAATTCCTGATTCTGCTTGGCTCGTTCAAATCCACGTTCCTGGCATCATACTGGTACGCCGTGGTCGCCGCGACGGGCGTGATCCTGGCGGCTGTCTACTTGCTCTGGAGCTATCAGCGTGTCTTCTTCGGAAAATCCGAGAACCCGGCGAACGCGTCGCTGCGGGATCTGACGAAACGCGAATGGGCCGTTCTTGTTCCGGTCGTGATATTCATTGTGTGGATCGGTCTCTATCCCTCGACATTCCTGGACAAGTCGGCGCCGGCCTCTCGTCTGGCGATCCAGCGTATCGAAGACGCACGGCGCGGCGTCTACTACGGCATGTCCCAAGAGGAGCCGCCAGCTCGCGAAAAGGTTGAAGGTCGCTAATGGCGCTCACGGTACGCAGGCTCCTTATCGTTTTGTTCACCCTGGCCCTTCCGGGAGGCGTCCTCTCAGCCTCGGACATGGCATCGACCCCCCGGGCCGAGCTCTGGATGACGATCCCTTTCATCCTGTTGCTGCTGTCGTTTGCGGTGATGCCCTTCATCAACAAGCACTGGTGGGAGCATCATTACCCGGCGGTGGCGATTGGCCTGGGGCTCGTGGTGATCGGCTACTACGTGGTGGGATTGGATGCTCCCGGGCGGATGGTCCACACCGGGATGGAATACTTCAGTTTCATCGCGCTCATTGGTTCACTATTTGTCGTCGCGGGAGGTATCCACCTCAAGATCAAGGGCAAATCCACGCCGCTCACGAACGTCGCGCTCCTGTCAATCGGCGCGGTCATCTCGAACATCGTGGGGACAACCGGCGCCTCGGTGATCCTCATCCGTCCGTTCATTCGGGTGAACCGGTATCGCATCCGGCCTTTCCATATCGTCTTCTTTATTTTTATCGTCAGCAATATGGGAGGCGCGTTGACGCCCATCGGAGATCCTCCGCTGTTTCTGGGTTATCTCAGGGGTATCCCTTTTTTCTGGGTTGCGGAGAACCTCTGGTACAAGTGGGGAATCGGGATGATCCTCGTGATGGCCGTGTTTTACCTGATGGACATGAGGAGCTTCCGAGCGCTTCCCGCATCGGTGAGGCGGGGGGCGGAAGGAGCGGAGGAGGAGGGTGAGGTCGGCGGCATCCACAATGTTCTCTTCCTCGCGGTAATTTTGGTGGCGGTGTTCATCCAGAATCCCCCCTTTGTGCGGGAGGCGCTCATGCTCCTGGCAGCCGTCGGGTCGTACTTCACGACCAGAAAGTCCATTCATAAGAAAAACGATTTCAACTTCGCCCCGGTCAAGGAAGTGGCAATCCTGTTCTTCGGCGTTTTTGGAACGATGGTTCCGGCGTTGGACTGGCTGGAACAGAATTCCACGACGCTGGGCATTCAGTACGCCGGACAATTCTACTGGGCCACCGGCTCGCTCTCCGCCTTTCTGGACAATGCCCCGACATATTTGAATTTCCTGAGTGCAGCGATCGGCCTGTTCGTGGACAACGACATCGTCCAACAGGTACAGAATCTGGTTGCACAGCACGGCTCGGGGATTCAGACCCTGGCCGGGCCGCATGCCGACGAGGTGCGCAACACGTTTGCGACACTCGTGAAATACCACTATGACCTGGTGGCCTCCGGGAACGTCCCGATCGAAGACATCAACACGGCATACCTGATCGGCAACCACAACATCTACCTTCAGGCGATCTCCATCGCGGCCGTGTTCTTCGGGGCCTGTACCTATATTGGGAATGGGCCCAATTTCATGGTGAAATCGATTGCGACGCAAAGCGGCGTCGAGACTCCCAATTTTGTCCAATACATCGTGAAGTACACACTGCCGGTACTCATACCGATATTCATCCTTATTTGGGTGTTGTTCTTCAACGGACCTGCGTGAACGCTATGAATACTGCTCTACAGGATATCATTTCTACAGCGCCGCTGACCATCGTCACCGTGACTGCGCTCGCAGTGCTCGTGATCGAAGCGCTGGCAAGACAGAAAGAGCTGTTGACCTGGTGGCTGTCCATCGGAGGGTTGCTGTTTGCCTTTGTTGCTGCCGCATCGACGGTAGGGGAGACGGGGCACGCCTTCAATGGCATGGTGACAACGGGAGGTTTTGCCGACTACTTTGCCATGGTGTTCGCTGCCGCGGGCCTGACCAGCATCCTCCTCTCGCGTTCGTACATACGGAAAGTGCAATTCGAGTCGGGCGAGTACTATGCCCTTGTGCTGTTCGGCGTGGTGGGAATGATCCTGATGGCGTCGGCGGCGGATCTGATCATAGCCTTTCTTGGCCTGGAGATCATGTCCATTTCCTTCTACGTCCTTGCAGGCTTCGCGCGCAAACGCGACGCCAGCAACGAGGCGGCGCTCAAGTACTTCCTCCTCGGTGCATTCGCGACCGGATTCCTTTTGTACGGCATCGCGCTCGTCTATGGGACGGTACGTTCCACTGAAATTTCCGCCGTTGTCCAGGCAGCGCCCGGGCTTGCGCGATCGCCCCTGTTCATGATCGGCCTGGCGATGATCCTGGTGGGGCTGGCCTTCAAAGTTGCTGCCGTTCCGTTCCATATGTGGGCGCCGGATGTGTATGAAGGCTCGCCGACGACCGTGAGCGCATTTATGTCCACAGGAGGGAAGGCCGCGGCTTTTGCCGTCATGCTTCTCGTTTTTGCTCCGGGCGTGGTGCACGCGACGCCAAGCCTCCGCGAGGTGCTCTCGGTGATCGCGGCGCTCTCGATGATCGTTGGGAACGTGATTGCGATCTCGCAGGTCAGCGTCAAACGCATGCTCGCCTACTCAAGCGTGGCTCACGCGGGCTACATCCTTGTCGGGATTGTTGCCGCAAACCAGACCGGAAACAACGGCGTCCTGTTCTATCTGATGGCGTACACGATGATGAACGTCGGAGCCTTCGGTGTCCTGTCAATTCTTGAGTCGGCGGATGGACAGAATCTGACGTTTGATGCGTATGCGGGCATTTCCGCGAAGCGCCCACTCCTTGCAGGTCTGATGGCGGTCTTTATGTTCTCGCTTGCCGGTGTTCCGCCGTTTGCCGGATTTTTCGGAAAGTATTACGTCTTTGTCGGGGCCGTTGAGGGAGGGTTCACCTGGCTGGCGATCCTCGGCGTGGTGATGAGTGTCGTTTCGGCTTACTTCTACCTGCGGCTTGTCGTGGTGATGTACTTCAAGGAACAGGTCTCGGTGATCGAGGAACCGGTCCCCGTCGCAGGCATGGTGGCCCTTGTCCTCTCGGCGCTGGTGCTTGTGGAACTTGGCATCTTTCCCTCGACCGTGCTGAACATTACACAACATTTCTTCTGACGGACCGTGGAACTCGTAGCGACGGCGGAGCAAATGCAGTCGTTCGACCGGACTGCCATCCGGGCATTCGAGATGCCGGGGTTGCTGCTGATGGAAAATGCAGGCAGGGCGTTTGCCGGTGCCCTTGCTGCCGAATCCGGT
>JAGDMJ010000190.1 GCA_017860555.1 Bacteroidota bacterium | reverse complement strand
ATCATCATTGACCTGAAGAAAAGCCAGGGTTCCTACATCGTTGATGCCAGGGACGGCAAGAGGTATCTTGACTTCTTCACATTTGTCGCTTCACTGCCCGTCGGGTTCAACCATCCCAGAATGACGTCGCCGGAATTCCTCGAGAAACTGGCGTACGTCGCCGTCAACAAACCCTCCAACTCTGACATTTACACCGCCGAGCAGGCTGAGTTCGTCGAAACATTCAGCCGCGTCGCCATGCCGGAATATCTGCAGCACCTCTTCCTTGTGGAAGGCGGTGCCCTCGGGGTCGAGAACGCGTTGAAAGCGGCCTTCGACTGGAAGATCCGCAAGAATCTGGCCCGGGGGTACAAGGAAGAGCGCGGGAAACAGGTGATCCATTTCCGGCAAGGCTTCCACGGGCGGAGCGGGTACACGCTTTCCCTGACGAATACCGACCCGGTCAAGACTGACCTCTTTCCGAAATTTCCGTGGCCGCGTGTGCTGAACCCCGCCGTGCGCTTCCCACTGAATGCACAGAACCTGGAGCGTGTCATACGCGACGAGCAGACATCCATTACCCAGATGAAGGAAGCCTTCCAGGCCAACAAGGACGACATCGCGGCAATCATTCTTGAGGCCGTACAGGGAGAAGGAGGGGACAACCATTTCCGCCGCGAATTTTTCCAGGCGCTCCGGCAGCTTGCCGATGAGAACGATGCGATGCTCATCATCGACGAAGTCCAAACGGGTGTTGCCATGACCGGAAAGATGTGGGCGCATCAGCACTTCGTCGAGCCAGATATGATCGCGTTCGGCAAGAAGATGCAGGTGTGCGGGTTCCTCTGTGGAAAAAGGATCGAAGAGGTGAAGGACAATGTCTTTGTGGTCCCGAGCCGGTTGAACTCCACCTGGGGAGGAAATCTCACCGACATGGTGCGGGCCCAGCGTTACCTGGAGATCATCGAAGAGGAGAACCTTGTAGAGAATGCCCGGGTTGTTGGCGAGCACCTGGTCGCGGGGCTGACGGAATTGGCGGAGGGGGCGCCTGATGTCGTGAACAACCCCCGCGGACTCGGCCTGTTTGCCGCCTTTGATGTTGCCACTCCAGAACTTCGCACGAAGATCAGGACGAAGTGTCTCGACAACGGGTTGATCATCCTTCCGAGCGGAGAGCGGTCGATCCGCTTCAGACCGCCGTTGAACGTGACCGAAAAGGAGATCGATGAGGGGATGGGGATCATTTTGCAGTCGATCCGCGACGTGCGATGAGAGGACCGAACAGCGTGAGAAAAAAACCCCGGCTCTTCGGCCGGGGTTTTTTTATGACAGGTAGCGCATGTTTCCCGGTCTAGCGGAGGATCATCATCTTCCCTGCGTCGAGATAACTGCTTCCGGAAACGCCCTTCGCCTCCAGCCGGAAGAAGTAGATGCCCGAAGCCACCCGGCGGCCGTCCGCGGCAGTGGCGTCCCAGTTCACCGCTGATGATGCGGCGGTCTGAACACCGTTGAGAAGCGTCCTGACCTCTTGCCCAAGAATGTTAAAGACCCTTATCGTGACCGTGGCCGGTTCGGGCAGGGAGAATTGAATGGTGTTTCCCCGAATCACTGTTCGCAGCGGAGCACGCGAAGAGACCCCGGCAGGAGCCTTCAGATAATTAATGGCCGCAAGAACGTCAATGAGTCCCCATCCGTAGAGGTTATCAGGGGTTGCCGCGTTCTTGGCGGTTCCCTTGAGAGCGTTCACGACCTCCATCGGCTTCGCGGCCGGGTGGGCTTTCAAAATGAGCGCAGCGGCACCCGCCACCAGCGGACAGGAAAGAGAAGTTCCGTTGGCATAGGTGTACGTCGTGGGGTCGATGGCGTCGGCGCAGCGGACAAAGATCCCCTGGGCGACGACGTCCGGCTTGATGCGGCCGTCCGATGTCGGCCCGTAGGAGCTGAAGCTGGCGATCTGGCCGTTCGAAGAGACCGCGCCGACCGTGAGAATGCTGTCTGCATCGCCCGGGGCGACCAGTGTGTTGGGGCCTCCGCGATCTGCGTCGTTTCCCGCCGAGTTGACCACGACAATCCCTTTGCGTGCGGCAAGCGTCGCTGCCCTGGAGATCGCGGTGGTCGTGCCATTCATGTCCTGCCAGGTCCAATCCGGGGCGTCGACGTGCTCGAAGTAACCAAGGGACGTGCTTGTGACCTGTACGCCGAGACTATCAGCCCACTCGGCCGCCGCGATCCAGTTGTCTTCCTCGCTCGGATAGAAGTCCGCCGCGCTGTCGTTTTCGGTACGTGCCAGGATGAAACTGGCCCCGTACGCTGGTCCGATCAGCTGGCCCGGGCGATAGCCGGCGAGTGCGGAAAGCGTGATGACCCCATGAGAGCCATAGCCGGCATTTGGATTGTTTGGCACCACGCTCTCCTTATGATCCACGAAATCATACGTCGCGATGATCCTGGACCGAAGGCTGTCAAATGCCTGGTGGTTCAGGAGCCTGACACCGTTATCAAACACGCCAATGAGAATTCCCTGCGCCGAATTTCCGGTGTTATGCACCGCCGGAACATTGATCGAGCTGAGTTGGGTGAGGGAGGCGCCATAATCCAGCGAATCGGTGCCTGAACCCTTCCGGGGAGCGGGTTCAAGCGGCTCATCAGAGGGTGGCTCATCAACCGATCGTTTGTTCAAGAACCGCGCGACAGGTTGGACCTCTTTCACAAAGGGGAGTTCCTGGACGCGCGCAATCTGCGCGGGCGTTGCATCGACGCTGACGCCGTTGAGCCACTTGGATCGCTGCCGCACGGTGGTCACCAGAGATGCGACCTGGTCGACATAGCGCTGTTCCAGGGGAAGATCTGTCTCGTCGACAAGCCGATCAGCCGGCAGCACATTCAGGCGACGCTGGATCGAGCGCTCCGAAACGAGTGACCTCGGGTCCGAGAGTTTACGGAGCGGTGTGGTTCCCTTGTCGGTGAAGAACACCCAGCACGAGAGCCTGTCCATCGGCCCTGCCTGTTTCAGCATGGTGTTGAAACGGTTGCCCCCCGCGTCGGAGAGGGAAAAACCGAGAAGAAGTGCGAGGAGGCTGCCAACAATGCCGTTTCTCATGGGTTTCATCTTCTTTCATTTGGTAGCTTCATTCTATTGAATTTGGGGGCGAAAATCAACAGATTACCGCTATGGAAACAAGCGGCGATCGAGCTGGGAGCCTCTCCCTGAACACAGACATCGTGCGGAAAATTCTGGTCAACTTCCTGCGTGACGAGACGCACAATGCCGGGTTCAAGAAGGGCATCCTGGGCCTTTCCGGCGGAGTGGATTCCGCAGTCTGCGCATATCTGGCGGCCGAAGCGCTTGGCCCGGAAAACGTGCGCGGGGTGATCATGCCATACCGGTCCAGCAGCCCTCAGAGCCGAACGGATGCCGAAGAAGTGGCGAGCGCGCTCGGCATCGCATCGGAAGTCGTGGACATCAGCGATATGGTGGACGCGTATCTCCGCGTTGCGGGATCCGTGGACCGGGTCCGGGCGGGAAATATCATGGCCCGGGCTCGGATGATCGTGTTATATGATACCTCGCAACGGGACAAGGCGCTTGTTTTCGGCACGAGCAACAAGACAGAGATCCTGCTCGGCTACGGAACGCTCTTCGGTGACCTGGCTTCGGCGATCAATCCGCTGGGTGACCTGTTCAAAACACAGGTCTGGCAGGTGGCAGAAGCACTCGGAGTTCCGCGAGCGATCATCGACAAGAAACCCTCCGCTGATCTCTGGGAAGGGCAGACCGACGAAGGGGAGTTCGGCTTCACCTATGCCAATGTGGACCGCCTGCTCTTTCACTTGATCGATGAGCGTCGGAACGTCGAGCAGCTCCTGGAAATGGGATTCGACCGGAGTTTCGTCACGCAGGTGGAGAGCATGATCAGGCGCAGTCAGTTCAAGCGTCGCCTGCCGCTTATCGCCAAGATCTCCAACAGGACAGTGAATGTGGAATTCAGGTATGCGCGTGATTGGGGCATATGAGTGAAACGATTCAACCGGGCGCGCTGTACATCGTCAGCACGCCGATCGGCAATCTGGGAGACATCACCCGGAGGGCGGTAGAGATCCTGGGTGGAGTAGATCTCATTGCAGCCGAAGACACGCGTAAAACCGGATTTCTCCTTGAACATCTCTGCATCACCAAACCCCTGGTCAGCTATTTCAGCTACAATGAGCACCGGAGAGTGCCCGAACTCATCGCCAGGTTGAAGACGGGGAGCTCCGTGGCTGTGGTGACGGACGCCGGTACGCCCGGCGTTTCCGATCCAGCCTTCAGTGTCATCCATGCAGCGCTCGCCGGAGGAATCACGGTGATTCCTGTTCCCGGCGCGAGCGCGCTGCTGGCTGCACTGGTGGTGAGCGGGCTGCCCATGGATCGGTTCGTGTTCGAAGGTTTCCTCCCGGTGAAGAAAGGACGAAAGACGCGCTTCGAAGAGCTCAGGAGCGAGCCGCGGACCTTTGTTCTCTACGAGTCGCCGCACCGTGTCGTCAGGACGCTTGAAGAGATCCTGTCGTACTGCGGGGACCGGCGGGTGGCGGTGGTGCGTGAGGTGACGAAGAAGTTCGAGGAAGTGCAACGAGGACGTGTCTCAACAGTCCTTTCCCGGGTAAAGCAGAAAGCCGCTCGCGGGGAGTATGTGATCGTCGTTTCGGGCACGAACGATCGTGAATCGCTGCCACAGAACATGGAAACCCCGGACAACAATAGAGCCCAACTCTGACTTGGTGGAGTTCTCATGGGTACGGTGCCGTCGAAAAATCGGCTGTTAGCAAGCACGCATCCGCTGGTCTATGAGGTCAACGCCAGGCTGCTGCTCAACGAGCTCTCCGCCCGGGAAGGGAAGCGCATCACTCTCGGCACGATTCCGGATGATGTGTTGCAGCGATGGGCCGACGAAGGATTCGATGCCGTCTGGCTTATGGGGATCTGGGCAACCGGCCCGGTCGGTGTCAGGATCGCGCGCGAGCACGATGGACTCCGTCAGGAGTACAGGAAAGTGCTGCCGGATTTCACTGACGCCGACGTGATCGGGTCTCCCTATGCGATACGCGCATATCGGCCAGCGAAGGAGATCGGCGGATTCAGAGGGCTCTCGGCGCTCTATGAACGAATGAAGCAGCGGCGGCTCGGGCTGATCCTGGATTTCGTGTGTAACCATACGGCGCGTGACCACGGATGGGTGAAGGAGCATCCGGAATTCTACGTGCAGGGAGAGAGTGGGGACGAGCGCAGGCGTCCCGACGCGTTCTTCAAAACGCGCACCGCTCATGGCGACCGGGTGATCGCCTTCGGGCGAGATCCGGTGTTTCCGGGTTGGACGGACACGGCACAGCTGAACTACAACTCGGCTGCAGTGCGCCGCGCAACCATCCGGGAGATCCGTGGCATCGCCGCCTACTGCGATGGATTGCGATGCGACATGGCGATGCTGGTGCTGCACGATGTCTTTCACCGGACGTGGGGCGATCTCGCTCCGCGCGAAGGCCCGGCTCCCTCCGAAGAGTTCTGGAAAGAGGCCATCAGGGCGGTCAGGGAGGATCTGCCGCAGTTCAAGTTCTTAGCCGAGGCGTACTGGAACCTCGAATGGGAACTCCAGCAGCTCGGGTTTGATTTCACCTACGACAAAGTGCTGTATGACCGGTTGTTGAGGGAAGGCGCTCCCTCCGTGCGCGAGCACCTGAAAGCAGATCTGAGTTATCAGAAGCGTTCAATCCGCTTCATTGAGAATCATGACGAGACTCCCGCGGCGGCTTCGCTTCCTTCCGATGCCTGGCAGTATGCCGCGGCAACCATTGCCTCGACGATTCCCGGCATGGTGCTGTTACACGACGGCCAGCTGGAAGGCCGGTCGGTGAAGGTCCCCGTGCAGCTGGGGCGCCGTCCCAGCGAGCCTGTCAATGCCCGCACCCGCTTGTTTTACACGCGCTTACTCTCGTGCCTCACGTCGGAGGTGTTCAGCAGAGGAGAATGGCAGCCGCTGAACGTCCGTCCGGCCTGGCATGAGAACTCGACCTGGCAGGATTACCTTGCCTTCTGGTGGGAAGAACCGTCGGGAGGCGCTTGTCTGGTCGTCATCAACTACGCGCCGCATAACAGCCAGTGTTACATTGACCTCCCGCATCAGTCTCTTACAGGGTCGCCCATGGAGTTCCGCGATCTGATAGGCAGTGCAGTGTACGTGCGCGAACGCAATGGGCTCGTTTCCAAGGGAATGTTCTTTGATCTCCCGGCCTACGGGATCCATATCTTCCAGGTTGCCCCGGCGAACCGGAGGAAATGCCCGGAGCGGTGACGTGCCATGAGCTCGAGGCTAACGGGGAAGCAGCTGCGCTTCCGCCCCTTTGGCTGGCAAACCTGCGCCCTGCAAAACCCGGCGCGATGTCCTCCCGGAACCCTCCTGGAACCATCCTGGTACGCTCCTGAAACCAGTCAGGGGGTCCTCAATGCCCGCAGTATCGAGGACCCTGGTAAAATCCTCTGTAAACCCCGCAAAATTCCCGGTTTCAATCGCGCTATATTCAAATCGCCCAATACTTGACTTTTTCAATCCTTTTGTTATATTGTTAGCACTCGCTAAGAGAGAGTGCTAACAAACGGTTCACGTCAGCACTCCGAATCTCCAATCTTACACATGTAGAACACACTAGCTAGGAGGTTGTATGAAGATGAAGCCTTTGGCG
>JAGDMJ010000189.1 GCA_017860555.1 Bacteroidota bacterium | reverse complement strand
GACAGGCCCCTGAGTGTTCGCGGCGAGGAAGACGCCGCGCTCATGGGACGCCTCCTGGCACGGATCTGCCCGACCCTCGAGATGGTGATCACCAGTCCCCTCCTCCGGGCGGTGCGAACGGGAGAGATCATGGGGAATGAGATCAGCAGCCATCCGATCTTCTCGGCCTCCAACCACCTTGCCCCGGGCTTTCGCCACAAAGCCCTTTATGAGGAGCTCGTGATGCTCTCCGGGGACGGCAATGTCCTGGCGGTGGGTCACCAGCCGGACCTCAGCGCGTTCATTGCATATCTGATTTCCGGCTCATCAGCGGCTTCCGTTGCCATGCCCCCCGGCGCGGTGGCCCGGCTGACCGTCCGTGCGGGGAAAACCCGTCCCGACGCGTCGCTCGAATGGCTCCTCACTCCGGAGCTGGCGAAAATCATGATCGTAACGGGATAACGCGGCGGCTTTCCGGCGGAATACGCCTGGATCTCCCGGCCCCATGGAGTCTCGCCGGTCACTTGTGTTTTGATCTCGGGGGCCTTAATTTGCAGTGCAAGGGCACGATTCATTGTTCGCTCCAGGGTCCTCATCACATCCCCATGTCGATTGCACCTAGCAAAAAGAGGCAGTGAATCCCATGAACCTCACCACCGTGTCCATCGACAAGCCCGATGACATGAATTTCATCCTGGGTCATTCGCATTTCATCAAGACCGTCGAGGATCTTCATGAGGCGATCGTCCAGACAAATCCCGCCATGAAGTTCGGCATCGCCTTTTGCGAAGCTTCCGGCCCATGCCTGATTCGTTCCAGCGGCAACGACGCAAAGCTGGTGAAGCTTGCGACGAAGAACGCTGCCGCGATTGGGGCGGGGCACTCGTTCATCATCTTCATGGAGGCGGGCTTTCCCGTCAACATCCTCAACGCCGTCAGGAACGTGCCGGAAGTATGCCGCATTTTCTGTGCGACGGCGAATCCCGTCCAGGTGATCATCGCCGAGGCCGAGCAAGGGCGCGGCATCGTGGGCGTCATCGACGGTTTTTCCCCCAAGGGAACCGAGGGGGAGAAGGACGTTCTCGCACGCAAAGAATTCTTGCGGAAAATCGGCTACAAACTCTAATGAACTTTTCACATACTTGACGGAGGATCCTATGAATGCGCACCGATTCCAATGGCTGGTCTCCATCCTGACGCTCGCCTGCTTCCTCCTGATGGCGTGGTCGGTGCCGGCGGAAGCACAGAAGAAGGCGAAGCCGAAAACACAGCAGAAAGAACCGGCAAAGCAGACCCCGAAGGAGCAGCCAAAGGAAGTGCAAAAGGTGGACGACGAAGAGATCGTGGAAGAAGAGCCGCCTGTCGCGGTGGCGTCGGCCGTTTCCACAACGCTGCCGGCCAAGTTCAACGACTTTTTGAAACAGCAGGTCGGTCAGCAAACCAACCTGGGAACGCTCAAGAAATTCAGCGGCGACTACCTTGTCTTTGAGGAGGAGACCACCACGACCCTCGTTCCCCTGACCTCGGTCCAGTCGGCGAAGCTGGTGAAGGACGAGGAGAACGCGCCGCCTCAGCTGGAGATCAAACTCATCTCGAGGGACTGACTATGAGAGCCTCCGGATTTTTCCTGCTGGCGAGCCTGCCCCTTCTGCTGGTTGGCTGCCGTTCGAACGATGAGGAGATCCGCAGAATCGTGCGCGACGAGATCGCCAACGCATCGATGCAGCGCACCATCATCAAGCCCGTCGATGTCATCGGCCCTTACAGTCCCGCCGTACAGGTCGGCCGATTCCTCTTCGTGTCGGGTCAGATCGCCCTGGATTCCACGGGGACGTTGAGGAATGAGAGCATTGAGGTGGAGACCAGACAGGTGCTGAACAATCTAAATTTCATCCTGCGATCGGCGGGGTATGATTCATCCCACGCGGTATCGGCGACGGTGTATCTAAAGAACATGAATGACTACCAGAAGATGAACCTCATCTACGGCGGTTACTTCCAGGAGGGGAACTATCCCGCCCGGGTCGCCGTCGAGGTGTCCAATCTTCCCAGGCAGGCAAACGTCGAGATCTCTCTTATCGCCTACAAATAACTCGCTCTATGCACCTGCTCTACCCTATGATCTTTGTGTTGATGATGATGCCTGCCGGCCTATCGTCCGGCCGATCGGCGGCAGGCCGTGACGACGAGTTCCGGGAGCGCGCGCATCGCCTGTCGCGGGAGGTGCTGATCGTGGATACGCACATCGACGTCCCGGAGCGCCTGCATGGCAAGATAGTGGACATCTCGGTACGCACGCCTGATGGCGACTTCGACTATGTGCGGGCAAAAAGCGGTGGGCTTGATGCGATCTTCGCTGCGGTGTTTGTGCCATCCATCTTGGAAGGGCGCGGGAAGGCGAAGGCCTACGCAGATTCCATGGTCGACCTGGTACATTCCTGTGCTGCCCGGTGGCCGGACCACTTCGCTCTCGTCAACTCCCCCGCGGACGTCGTTCGTCTCGCGCCGACAGGGAAGGTCCTCCTGGCGATGGGAATGGAAAACGGCGCTGCGATCGAGGGGACCCTGGCCAACGTGCGCTATTTCTACGACCGCGGAATCCGGTACATCACCCTGGCGCATTCCCGGAACAATCATATCTGTGATTCGTCCTACGACCCCGACAGGAAGTGGAACGGCCTCAGCCCGTTCGGCGTGCAGCTCATTGCGGAGATGAACAGGTGCGGGATGATGATTGATGTCTCGCACGTCTCGGACAGCACGTTCTACCAGGTGATCCGCCTTTCCTCCGCGCCGGTGGTCGCTACCCATTCTTCGTGCCGGGCATTCACCCCCGGGTTCGAACGGAATATGAGCGATGAGATGATCAAGGCGCTCGCGGCGGGCGGCGGGGTCATTCATGTCAATTTCGGCTCGGCGTTTCTCAACGATGAGGCCCGGCGGCAACCGGAAAGGATGCGGCGGGATATCGACCGCTTTCTCAAACAACGCGGGCTGAAGAAGGATGACCCTGCGGTGAAGAAGTACAAAGAGGAATACCTGAAGGAGCACCCGCAGGTGTATGCCGACGTGGCCGACGTGGCGAAGCATATCGATCACGTGGCAAAGCTTGTGGGTGTCGCTCACGTCGGCATCGGATCCGACTTTGACGGGCTCGGTGACAGCCTTCCCACGGGGCTGAAGGACGTTTCGCAATATCCAAACCTCATCGCTGAACTGCTCAAACTCGGGTATTCGGAAGAGGACATCCGGAAGGTGTGCGGAGAGAATACTCTGAGGGTGTGGGAAGAGGTGGATCGGTGTTCATCTGTGGCTAAAGAACCATGACAGTACCCGAAGTGCGCGCGCCGCGTGGCACAACATTGACCTGCAAAGGCTGGGTCCAGGAAGCCGCGATGCGGATGCTGATGAACAACCTGGATCCCGAAGTGGCGGAGCGGCCCGAGGAGCTGATCGTCTATGGCGGTACAGGAAAAGCTGCCCGCAACTGGGAGTGCTATGACGCGATCGTCAGAAGTCTCAAGAGCCTGGAGAACGACGAGACTCTGCTCGTGCAATCAGGAAAACCGGTCGGCATCTTCCGGACGCATGAGAACGCGCCGCGTGTATTGATCTCCAACGCGATGCTGGTCCCTCAATGGGCTACCTGGGATGAATTCCGCAGGCTGGAGGGACTTGGCCTTACGATGTTCGGCCAGATGACGGCAGGCAGTTGGATCTACATCGGTACGCAAGGGATCCTTCAGGGTACCTATGAGACCTTTGCCGAGTGTGCAAACCGCCACTTTGGGGGGACGCTTGCGGGCAAGCTTCTGGTGACTGCCGGCTTGGGCGGAATGGGAGGTGCCCAGCCGCTTGCTGCCACGATGAACGGCGCGGCATGCCTTGCCATAGAGGTGGACCGCGCACGTATCGAGAAGCGGCTCAGGACCGGCTACGTCGGTCAGATGACGGAGAACCTTGATGAGGCTCTGGAGATCCTGCAGAGCGCGTGTGACCGGCGCGAAGCGAGGTCTGTCGCCTTGCTTGGCAATGCCGCCGGACTGTTGCCTGCGTTGCTTGAGAAGCGAATCAAGGTGGATGTCCTGACGGATCAGACATCGGCGCACGATACGCTCAATGGATATGTCCCCGCGCATATCCCCTACGGAGATGCCCTTGAGCTGCGAAAGAGGGATCCGAAGACGTACGTCCGGCGGGCACAGGCATCGATTGTGGAGCATGTGCAGGCGATGCTCGAGCTGCAGAAGCATGGTGCTGTGACCTTTGATTACGGCAACAACATCCGGGGCGAGGCGCTGGCGAACGGGTTGAAGACCGCTTTCGATATCCCTGGCTTCGTGCCGGAGTACATACGGCCGCTGTTCTGCGACGGCAAAGGGCCGTTTCGCTGGGTCGCGCTCTCCGGAGATCCCCAGGATATCTATCGCACTGATCGTGCCGTGCTCGAGACGTTTCCCGAAAACCGGCCGCTCTGCCGCTGGATCGAGAAAGCGCAGAAGGAGGTGCGCTTCCAGGGGCTCCCCGCACGCATCTGCTGGCTCGGTTACGGAGAGCGGGCGAAGATGGGGACGATCTTCAACGACCTGGTGGCGCGCGGCGAGGTGAAAGCTCCGATCGTCATCGGGCGGGATCATCTGGATTGCGGCTCAGTGGCATCTCCCAACCGGGAGACCGAGAGCATGAAAGATGGGAGCGATGCCATTGCCGACTGGCCCATTTTAAACGCGCTTCTGAATGCAACCGGCGGCGCAAGCTGGGTGAGCGTGCACCATGGGGGAGGCGTGGGAATGGGACTCTCCATCCATGCGGGAATGGTGGTGGTCGCCGATGGCACCAGGGAAGCTGAGGCGCGATTGCAGCGGGTGTTGACGTATGACCCGGGCATGGGCATCATTCGCCACGCGGATGCGGGATATGAACGTGCCCTGAAGAATGCAAAAGAGTGGAAAGTCGTCGTTCCCATGCAGAAATAGTCCGTCAAAAACCAGGAGGCATTTATGCACTATTTCGGTCATATAGAGATTCCAACCACCGATTTCAAGAAGGCAAAGAAGTTTTACGGGAATCTGTTCGATTGGACGTTCCAGGAGGTACCCGAAATGAAATACCTCCTGTTCCGGACGGAGAGGCAACCCAACGGCGGCTTCTACCTGGTGAAGAAGATGCCGAAGAAGGGACAGGTCAATGTGTATATCGAGGTCCAGGACATTGAGACGAAGTTGAAGGAGGTCAAGAAGGCGCGCGGCAAGGTGCTCATGAAGAAGACCCGGGTCGGCGACATGGGCTGGATAGCGCAATTCACAACACCCGACGGCTGCATTCTGTGTCTCTGGGAGTCGGCCCCGAAAGAAGTGGCAGCGCAGGAACCCGCGCCACAGATCTGACGCAAACATAGTTTCATCTGGGGTTTGCCATCGTGGTGCATTCACAACCCGTGAACCCGGGCCTCTGTGAGCATTGCCGCCACGCCGAAGTGACCCGGAGCGCACGGGGAAGCGTGTTCTATCGA
The DNA here is from genome assembly GCA_017860555.1 of Bacteroidota bacterium. GTDB lineage: Bacteria > Bacteroidota > Ignavibacteria > UBA10030 > UBA6906 > JAGDMJ01. Next base: position 1,224 of record JAGDMJ010000189.1, on the reverse strand, counting down.
TGTCTCATGTCACGGATCGACCCACGCTTCCCGAAATACCCGCCCTTGCCGGTGCTTCGGTGCGAAGGATTTTCTCCGACAGAGGCCGAAGGGCAGCATACGCCCCGTCAACGCCGTCCCTGAATCCTGCGGCGGCGCTCCACGTATATAATAAAAACGGCACTACGGCTCCTTCCTGTTTTCAGAACCGTAGCCAACGTTATTTTTCCCGGACGCGCTCACTATGGTAGATCCGATCCGATATCGAAAGACCCTTGTAACACTTCTGAAGCTGCTGATCGTCTTTGAGCTGATCAGCGCTCTGTTTGAGGGACTCCAGGCCGGCAACTGGGCACGATTCGGGGTTGATCTCATTGTTGCCGGGATCCTCTATGTCATGTGGGAGCGCATTCGACTCCTGCTCAGAACGCAGAAGGAAGAAATCCGGAAGAAGATGGAGAGACCCGCGCAGGATATCCGGCTGCTGGACGCGATGCTGTTCTCGCTTCTCTGGAGCGACCAGATCTTCAAAGGCATTCCCGAAGACCGCCGCCGGCTCGTGGTGACCTCGTACACGCTCATCACGCTCGGACTGGTCGCTGCCTTTGTGAAAGTGGGGACCGGGTTGATGCCGCTGGTCGTTGCCGGGGCGCTTGTGCTTGCTGCGGTGAACCTTGTCACCTGGGTCGTTTCGGTGGAACGTGAGGAGCGGGAAACACTCAAGACCGAACTGAAGCTTGCGCATGATGTGCAAATGTCTCTCATGCCGACGGGGCACCCGCAGGTCCAGGGACTGGATGTTGCCGGCATGTCGGTGCCCGCGCGGGAGGTGGGAGGGGACTTCTTCGACTACTCCTGCCTCGGCGGCGCTGAGACGAAACTGGGCATTCCGGTGTTCGATGTCTCCGGCAAAGGAATGCAAGCCGCCATGTCCGCCGTGTTTACCAGCGGCGCTTTCGCCAGCGAAGCGAAGCAGTCGTCATCGCCGGCCGATATCCTCACCAGGCTCAACAGAGCGGTCTGCTCACACTCCCGTCGCGGCCATTTCGTCGCCTTTCTGCTCACCGCCATTGATCAACAGACTCGATGCCTCACCTTTGCCAATGCCGGACAGACCCGGCCCATCCTCAAGTCGAACGGGACGGTGCAAAGCCTCGACTCGGTCGGCGTGCATTTCCCGCTTGGCATGAAAGAAGACAGCCTGTATGAGGAACGGACCGTGCAGCTCCAGCCCGGGGACGCCCT
>JAGDMJ010000188.1 GCA_017860555.1 Bacteroidota bacterium | reverse complement strand
TCGTCCCTTCTTTCATCAAATCGCCGGTCATGTCCGCAAGCCAGACCTCATTCTCCGCCTCATCGATATTGCCCGTACGAAGAACCGCCTGCACCGTCACTTTGGGAACCAATCCGTATTGAACCAGGGTGACCTGAAGGCCATTGTCGAAGCTCATTACCGACTTCTGCGGAAGCACGAAGTCCTTCGGCTGCCCTCCTTCGGGGGGGCTTTGCTTCTGCGCACGTCCTGCCGTGCCGAGGAGACATGACGCAAGTAGAATTGTCGACACTAATTTGCTGCTCATGACAGAATTCCTCCTGTTAAGAACCTGATTTGGGCACAAGGCTCAACACTGTCTGGCTTGCGGGACGCAGGTATTCCGTCGCGGTGCGCTGGATCAGCGCCGGGGTGACTTCCTTGATCCGGTCCTCAACGGTGTTGATCATTGCGGGATCATCGTAGAAGAGGGCAAAGGAGGCCAGAAGGTCGGCCCGGCCGAAACCGAACACACTGGTGGTCATGTCGAGAAAGTCGGAACGAAACTTGACGAGAGCCCGGTCCACCGTTGCCTGACCGATCGGCGATGTTCTCACATGGTTGATGACCGAGTCGACCACCGCCATAACGGAGTCCGCCGGAACGGTGCTGTCGTGGAAGAGGTATCCCATCCAGAGCATAGGACCGTTGTAGTTGAACATGTTGCCAAGCATGTTGATGCCTCCGCTCACTTCGCCGGTCATGCCGCGCTTCTGCACAAGCGCATCGCGGAGCATGCTGTCGTCCCCCTGAAGAAGGATCTGATCGAGGACCCCCATTGCGAAATATTCTTTCGTGTTGTTCGCTGGCATGTGGTACGCAAACGCCAGTGCCGGCCGTTGCGCGAGGGAGTCGACTCTGGTGACCCGTTTGGCCTCCTGCTGAGGAGGTTCGCTCAGATCCGGGCGTGGCGGCTGCTCGACGGAAGGAATGTCAGCAAAGTACTTGTTGATCCACTCCTTTGCCTGCGCCATATCGAAATCACCGACCACGGCCAGCGCGGCGTTGTTGGGGGCGTAGTAGGTCTTGAAAAATGACTTCACATCCTCGAGCGTTGCCGCTTCGATGTCGTTGAGGTCTCCGTAGAAGTTGTGCGCGTTGTACCAGTTCTGGTTGGCGATCTGGGGCATGTCCAGCCAGGGGAAGCCGCCGTACGGCTGATTGAGGACATTCACCTTCACTTCATTGCCGACCACGCCCTGCTGGTTCGTGAGATTCTCCTGGGTGATATCGAGGCCACGCATGCGGTCGGCCTCTGCCCAGAGGGCCGTTTCCAGTTTATGCGATGGCAGGATTTCGAAATAGTTGGTGAAGTCGAACCGCGTCGAACCATTGAGCACGCCGCCGTTCTTCTGCACCACGCGGATGAATTCCATTTTTCCCAGGTTCTGCGATCCCTGAAACATCATATGCTCGAACAAATGTGCAAAGCCTGTGCGGTCCTTCGGTTCGATCCGGAACCCTATGTTATAGTAGACCGCGGCCGTCACGATCGGCGCGGTAGCATCCTGTGACAGAACGACCTTGAGTCCGTTGGGGAGTTTGTAATACTCGACAGGGATATTGAAGGCCGACTCGTCCTTTTTCTGGCAGGTGAGCGTGATGAATGCCAGAGCGAAGAGAACCGTTCGATACAGTGTGTGTCGCATGAAGCCTCCATGCATGTGGTATATGGGACTGCGGCTGCAGTCGACCGGGTACGCCGGTCAGGAATAGATCACAAGCAGATACGGCGAGAATCTACGCTAACGACCGGACAAAGTCAAACAACGGGGGAGGCGCCCGGGCTGCCTCAAGCCCCCTAGAAACGACTCGATCCGTCCCAGCAGTGGGTGCACAGCTTTTCTTTGGGCAGGCCGATGGCATCCACCAGATCGGGGAGCCTCTGATACCGCAACGTCGTCAGGCCGAGCCGCCGCCTGATCCGCTCCACCATCGCCTGGAACTTGCCGTTGCCGGGCTCGGAGTACTCCTTCAGGAGATCGTCCTCGACTTTTCCCTCAAGTTCTTTGATCGCGATGTGCGTGGCGAGATCCATGGTCGACCGGGAACGGCTGAAGTTGAGAAACTCGCACGGATGAGTGAGAGGCGGACAGGCGATCCGCATGTGCACTTCCGTCATCCCCGCCTCATGAAGGTCGCGCGTGTTGTCCTTCAGCTGCGTGCCGCGGACAATGGAATCGTCCAGGAGAATCCCCCTCTTGCCCTTGATGACCGATTCGTTCGGTATGAGCTTCATTTTCGCCACGAGGTCCCGCATCTGCTGGCTCTGCGGCATGAAGCTGCGGGGCCAGGTGGGCGTGTATTTCGCGTATGGGCGCTTCAGGGGAATCCCGCGCGCGTTGCTGTATCCAAGGGCGTGACCGATGCCGGAATCGGGCACGCCCGCGACGAAGTCCGCCTCCGTGGTATCGTTCCGCGCAAGCGCCGCGCCGCAGCGGAATCGACACTCGTCGACGTTCACTCCCTCATAGGAGCACGGCGGATAGCCAAAGTACACCCAGAGGAACGCGCACACCTGCATCTCTTCATTCGGCTTTCGAAGCTGCTCCCATCCATCGGCAGTCAACCGGACGACTTCTCCAGGCCCGAGGAATTTCTCCGTCTCAAAATCCATGTTGGGAAACGCGCACGTCTCGAACGTGACGGCATACGCTCCCGCCTTCTTGCCGATGATGACCGGGGTCCGTCCAAGTTTGTCGCGCGCCGCAATGATGCACTCTTCCGACAGGATCAGCATGGAGCACGATCCCTTCACCCGGCTGTAGACGTTCTCAATGCCCGAAACGACCGTATCCCCTTCTGCGATCAACATCGCGACAAGTTCGGTAGGATTGATAGCCCCGTGGCTCAGTTCCGAGAACGTCCGCCGCTGGCCGAGGTACCGCTTCTCCAGCTCTGCGATGTTCACGATCCGGCTCACGGTGGCGACGGCAAAACGCCCCAGGTGGGCGGTGAGGAGGATCGGTTGGGCTTCCGTGTCGCTGATGACTCCGATACCCACGTTGCCCGAAAATTCGCTCAGTGTCGATTCAAACTTGGTTCTGAAATATCCGTCCTCGAGGCTATGGATGGCACGCTGGAAACCCCGTTCCGGAGAGTACACCGCCATCCCCGCCCGCTTGGTGCCGAGATGAGAGTGGTAGTCGGTTCCGTAGAAGACATCCTCGACGCAACTTGTCTTGGAGACAGCGCCAAAAAAACCGCTCATGATGTCCTTGCGTTGGAGTGTTGACAGAGGCGAACACGGGGCCCGCACCAGGTGGTTCTGTGGTCAGTCCCGCACTCCTGTAATATACCAAATTCCGACAGATCTTTGCATATGCCCTTCTCTTTTTGTCAAAATCGTTATCATGATTTTTGTTGCTTTGCGGTCGTCTGCGGCAAAGAGTCGAAATTGACATTGATTGGATGATTGACTAACATACGCCCAGGCTAGCATCCTACCAAGTTACGTCCGTCGGAGGGCGTGTGCACAAGACACTCCTCATGTTCGCTGCGGCCGTGTTGTGCCTTGGCTGCGGCAGGGCAACCGTATCGAGCCCGGACGAAAATCTTACCTCGGGCACCCTGATTGACGGCTTCGGAAATGAGCCGCGCGTACTGACAAGCTCGAAGATCATTCGTGTAGGGACTTACTACGACTTCAGCGAGTATGACAGCCTCCGGATCAGTTTCAGGGCGACCCGGTTGGCGACCGAGCGGCCGTTTGACGAGATCCTGGTCAAGATCGGACCGTCAACCTATCTTCGGGATTCTGTGTTCGCCATACAGGAGGATGTCGTGCTCAATGTGAGCGTGTCTGCAATCTCAAAACCGGCCTTCTGTGCATTGACATTCTGGACACTTGATCCCCTTACTGTCCTCGAACTCTCCGATCTCCGGGTGGTAGGGTGGAGGAGCGAATAGAGACCGATAGAGAGTCGGCATGAGGCGATCTCAGGCAGAGCCTGAATAGGCCTGCATAAGAGGCCGCTGCGAGGCGTGGTCGAAAAGGTGTGAATGACATAGAATGGCCCGGCCAGAACATCGACCGGGCCAATCTCAATGGGCCGCAGAATCTACACCCCCGAATGCTCTCCTACGCCTCTTGAGGCTGCACTTCTCCTATGTCTTCAGGACGAATGTTACCTTCATATTGACGCGATACTCCGAGATCTTGCCTTTCTCCACCACCACCTTCTGTTCCTGGATCCATGCTCCGGCAACATTTTCAAGCGTCTTGTTGGCCCGGCTGATGCCGGTTTGGATAGCGTCCTCGAAGCTCTTTTTCGACGAGGCACTAATTTCGGTAACACGTGCAACGGACATAGTCATGCTCCTTTCTCTATTTGATCTCTCCCTTTTCTGCGGCTGCCTTCAGATCCTCGTTGGCCATAATGGCGATCTCGACGCGCCGGTTCAGTTGTCGTCCTTCAGACGTGGCGTTCGGAGCCACAGGCTGGGATTCGCCATATCCCTTTATGGTGAAGCGAGTCGAAGCGACACCCTGGCTCTGTGAGAAGGCAGCGACGGCCTGGGCCCGCTTTTCCGATAGCTTCTGGTTGTAGGCGTCAGTGCCTGTCGAGTCTGTATGCCCCTCGATCAGGATGTTTGTGTCGTCATATTTCTTCAGAATGGCGCCAAGCTTCTCGATGTTCGCCTTGGCCTGGGACTGAAGCTCCGATGAGTTCGTCTTGAAGAGAAGGCCGGAGTTGAATGTGATCTTAATGCCTTCTCCGACCCGCTCGATCTTTGCGTCCTTGATGTCGTTCTGCAACTCCTCTGCCTGCTTGTCCATGTAGTTGCCGATCAGCGCGCCTGCCGTGCCGCCGACAGCAGCGCCAATGATCGCTCCCACCGCGGTACTCCCTACCTGGTTTCCAATGACTCCGCCGATCACGGCCCCGGCCCCCGCCCCGATCGCGCCTCCCTTCACGGTATTGCTCGCCGAACATCCGTTCAGAAAAATGACTCCCGTTATGGCCAGAATCATCCCCACCTGCGTACTTTTTGTGATCATCTTTTTCCTCCTTTGTGACGATAAATGCGAATTAGCATGTACAGCCCTGCCCGGGCATCCGGACCCGGAGACGGTCAACCCACTGAGCACACCCTTGCTCAAGATGCCATATCCCATTTCCGGGTCGGGGCCGCAGGCATCGCGGCCGACACTTACGGAAGCTTGAGCGACTGGCCGACGCGGATCTTGTCCGGATCAGAGAGCTGATCGCGGTTCGCCTCGAAGATCTTCGGATAAAGCTTGGCATCCCCGTAGAATCTCTTGGCGATCTTGGACAGCGAGTCCCCTGATTGAACGGTGTAGGATCCGCCCGGTTTCACGTTAATGTCGGCCGTGATGTCGGACAGGCTTGTGTTGATGCGCTTGATCTCGTCCCAGATCTGGTTCTTTGCAAACTCGGATGGGACGCCCCCGCGAATGAAAAGCTTCTCGTCCTGGATGTGGACATTCTCCAACCGCAAACCAACCTGTTCGCCTTTCTTCAGGACTGACGCGTACTTGGATTTGAGTGCTTCAAGGTCTGCCATAGTGCGCCTCTCTCGTGTTGTGAATTGATATGGTGCAAGCAAGTAACCTGCAGTATACAGAGATGGTGTCATGGGGCAGTCGCGCTCCACGGCGGCGCCCGGGGCCTCACAGGTTGCGGGTGTGGTCCTGCATGGACTAACCAACTGCCAGGCGATCTTGTTCCCTTTCCCTGTCCATATGCCCCCTATCGACGGGGAGGGACCTTCCAGACCGTTCCAAGGATCCCGGGCTTTGTCCGCTCCGGGTCCGGCGGCGACATTTGTTGCGTAGCCCCGGGGGGAACATTCGCTTGGTAGTACACGGTCAGGACTACACCGGGTTCCAGTTCAACTGACGCCGGATAACCCAGATCGCCATTCGGTGCGTCATCGCGGAGAATCAGTTCGCCTCGAAGATCCCAGGTTATGCCGTCGCTGCTCAAGCAGCCTCTCTGGCCATAGGGTGGACGACGATACCCGTAGGTGCAGAGAACCCTACCGTCGGAGAGGAGGATGAGGTGCGGCGGAACGCCCCAGAGCGGAGTCGCAAAAGGAACTGCCCACGTCTTGCCATTGTCATCGGAGTACGATTCCCAGAGGACGGCCTTCGCATCTTGATCATCGTAGGCACGAGGTGTCGCCCTGATCATCATGATCACACGCCCGGAAGGGAGTTGCAGCATGTGGGGCTCGGCGAACCCCACGCTGTCGGACTGCCGCGGTACAAGGCTCGCGATGAAACGCCACGAGCCCATCGCCGAGTCGGCCTCATGGACCAGGATGCTGTCTCGCGTCGTGCGATAGGATGCCAGCAGGAGACCTCCCGTCAAGAGCTCGATCCCCCCGTGAACAGAGTCAAACCCCCGACGAAGCTCAGACCATGACCGTCCCCCGTCGCTGGATACTGCCTCCCATCCCCCCGAGACCTTCCCGGCGTTCCGGTATTCCGGCCGCTCAACACGCGCAACCCAGCGCTCCAACACATCACGCCTGTACGAATTCGACGGCAGTTTAGCGTAGACCTCCTTCGTCCAATAAGTCGACCAGAAATGACCAATGATCCGCCCGTCACGGAGCATCGTGATGCCCGATTCGCGGTCATCAATCGGAGAATCGAGAACGAGGATCGGGGCCAACCATGTTTTTCCGTTGTCCGAGGAACGACTGAGCAGGATCGCGCCGTCCGGCCCCAGGTGTTCCTCCGATCTCGTGAAGAGCACGATGAGATCGCCTTC
>JAGDMJ010000187.1 GCA_017860555.1 Bacteroidota bacterium | reverse complement strand
TGTCAGGCTGCAGAATTTTGGCACTCGCTACGAATTTTCTCCCCAGCGCGATTCCGCAGCCTCATTTCTCGTGAACGAATTCTCCCGGCTCGGGCTCAGCGTGCACTCGGACTGGTACTCGTTCGGCACGATCACCCTTTACGATGTAACCGCCAACAAAGCGGGCATCCCTTTCACTGCGGGTGGCTCAGGGGCTATCCTCGCCTCGACGGATGCGGGAGAGCATTGGACGAGAGTCGGATCAAACAGCGCGCTCGCCCTCTACGGTATCGCCTTCGCTGACGCGCAGACAGGATGCGCAGTGGGGCCATACGGAATGGTGTTGCGTACGACAGACGGAGGAAGCACGTGGAATGGAATATCTTCGGGCGCGACTGCCCACCTATACGACATCGGATTCGCTGCTGATACGCTTGGAATCATGGTAGGCGCAGGAGGGAAGATCTTCCGCTCGACGGACGCCGGCGGACAATGGCTCACGGTCACTTCCGGGATAACGGCGCCCCTTCGCTGCGTGAGGTTTCTGGACCCGTCGAATATCTGGGTCGCCGGAGACGCGGGCACGCTCCTTCACTCGACGAATGGAGGCACCACATGGATCTCCTCCTCGCTCGGGACCTTCAACGCACTCTATGCAGTCGTGTTTTCGTCAGCTTCAAAGGGATGGGCCGTTGGAGACGGACCGGTCATCTTGACGACCTCCGACGGAGGGGCGAACTGGACGAACGCTCCTCTCCCCCCATCTGCCAACCGGACGCTCCGCGGGATATGCTTCCAGGACTCCCTTCAAGGTTGGATAGTTGACTACTATGGCAAGATCTTCCGTACGATGGATGGCGGGGCGAATTGGGTTGTGGCCTACGATCATATGAGCGGGGACTGGGGCCCGTACTTCATGAATATCAATCTCCTCCCGGGGGCACAGCTCTTTGCTTGTGGCAGTCAGGGGGTACTCCTGGCGAGCTCCAACGGCGGAGAGACCTGGACCTCCCGGACTGAGGGGCTGCCCGACTCCCTCCTGCATAGATCACGCAACATTGTGGCTTCGTTGCCGGGGATACAGGACGACCTAAGCGAATGCGTAATCGTCGCCCACTACGATTCCTACAACCAGGATGTACATCCGATGCACGCTGCTCCGGGAGCCAATGATAATGCGAGTGGAACGAGCGCGCTTCTGGAGGCTGCGCGGATAGCCAGGAAGTATGCGTTTCATGTAGAGCTGAAATTCGTTGCGGTCTCCGGAGAAGAATTGGGCATGTACGGCAGTAACCATTATGCCCGTCAAGCCCTGAAAGAGGGACGCCCCATCATCGGTGTCGTCAACGGCGATATGATCGGTTATCCCATTAGCCCCGACACGACACGTCTCGTCATCAGCACCTATCTCACTCCCAACCGTCTCATCGATTCGGCCCTCGCGGCTAATCAGCGGTATGGCCTGGGGCTCACGTTGGTTCCGCTGGTGGATAGCACCGGAGCGAGCGATTTCGGACCTTTCGCCATCATGGGCTATGATGCGTTGGACATTGCGGAAGGGACGCCCGCCGAGATTTGGGGGGGCGCCGATCCCTACTACCACAGCAGCGCCGATATCGCATCCAACATGTCCCCCGGCCTCGTTCGCCGGGGCGCACAACTGATGCTGGCTGTTGGTGTCGACCTGGCCGGAGCAGGCTGGAGGATCAATGATATCCGGGAAGAGAGCCCTGGGCTGCCCGCCCTGTTTGCACTCGAGCAGAATTATCCGAATCCGTTCAATCCAAGAACAGGTATCAGGTATACCGTCCCGACGCTGTCGGGACGAGCCTCAGGGGTCAGTGATGTGAAGATCACTGTGTATGATATGCTTGGGAGAGAAGTGGCGGTGCTAGTCAATGAACAGATGCTCCCTGGCACCTACCAGGTGACGTTCGATGGAAGCGGTCTGGCGAGTGGGATGTATATCTACCGCTTGAGCGCGGGGGCATTGGTCGAGTCTCGCACGATGCTCTTACTGAAATAGAATCAGATGAAACTAACCAAGACTGACCCGGGTGTGTGACCTTGAATCTTGTGGCCTATTGCCGTAGATTTTACATCGGGGTGAATACTGAAGGAGAAAGAAGAATGAAATATCTGTCGATGTTAGCCGTGGCCCTTTCCCTTGTATCTTCTTCCACGCTCGCCGGTGAGATGTTCGGCACGATTTCCGAAGGGGGAAAGCCCGTCAGTGAAGGAGTGAAGGTGGTGGTTGCCGCAGGCGAGAAGACGTACTCCGCGGAGACGGACAAGTTCGGATCGTACAGGCTCTTCGTCAAGGAGAAAGGCAAGTGCATGCTGAAAGTGTATTACAAAGATCAGACGCCCTCATTCCAGGTGGCCTCGTTCGAGAAATCCACCCGGTATGACTTTGTCCTCAATCTCAAAGACGGCAAATACACACTCGGAAGGAAGTAAGGATGGCTGAACAAGTGAAAAGGGGGGACATCTGGGCGAAAGTCGGCACGCTCCTCCACTCTGGAGGAGGCCTCCTGACGGCCGTCACCGTCGCGATCATCGGGCTCATCGGTTCGAACTATCTGAAAGAAAGGGAGAGCGTGGAAATCGCTTCGCGGGAGCGGATGCAGGCCAGCGAAACCAATGTGCGGATCTACACAGAGCTGATGAGCAAACGTGAGGAAGCCGAGAGCGCCCTCAGGAAGGACATGTTTATTTCCATCATCCAGTCGTTCTTCCGCCCCGGAAGCGCTTCCCTCGACGAGCGGGTCTTGAATCTGGAGCTCCTCTCCTACAACTTCCACGAGTCGTTGAACCTGAAGCCGCTCTTTGTTTACCTGGACAGGCAGATCCGGCAGGCGAATGCCGCCGCAGGGCAGGACTACCAGGATCGGCTCTACAAGGTTGCCATGGAGATCAGCCGCAAGCAGATGCTGGTGCTTGAGAGCGCCGGGGCGAAGACGGACAGAGACGTCGACATTGATGCTCTGAAAGACAACCCCGGCGGCATTTCGCTGGACCCGGTCACTCTCTCCGTTGAAGACATCGAGCGGCAGTTCTCGCTGTTCGTCCTCGAAGCTGATAAAAAGACCAGAGAGATCCGCATGCGTATGGAAGTGCGTACGCCGAAGGACACGCTCGGGAACATGGAGACCAGCACGGCGGAATTCTGGATCGGGTTCTTCGATTTCCCGATGATCGACAACACGAGACTCACGCATGACCAGCGCTGCGCAGTGATCCTTAATGCCTTTGAGGATGGCCTGGCCACCATCACACTCGCCTATTTCCCTGGCTCATACGCCAGCCTGAAAGAGAAGCCGTATTATCAGGAAGTGGTTCAGAAACTGATGAGAACGAACTCCCTGATGAACACCCAGGTGCAGAAGTGAAACTCTCTTATGAATGACCTCCTTCATGACCTCATCAAACATCAGGCGTGGGCTGATGCGGAACATTGGCGGGCGCTGGAAGGGCATCAGGGAGCGCTGAAAGACGAGGCCATCTGCAAAAGGCTTCACCATTATCATCTGACGCAGCGGGCTTTTCTCGCCATCATCCGGGGGGAGGAGTTCGTCCTTCCACACCTCAAGGATTTGCCCGACATGCCGGAGCTCAAACAGCTCGTCATCCGCTATTACTGTAACCTGGAAACGATGCTTGACCAGATGACGGAAGCAGAACTCAGCCGGACTATAACGCTTCCATGGTTTAACGATCCTCCCATCATCATAACGGTTGCCCAGGCGTTGGCGCAGGTTGCCACGCATAGCCACTATCACAGGGGCCAGAATGCCACACGCCTGAGAGAGATCGGCGGACGGCCTCCTTTGACCGACCTGGTCGCCTGGTATTGGAAAGGACGTCCGGCACCGGTCTGGAGGTAGACAGTGCTATCCTCCTTCGGCATTGGACATTTGACACCCCGAACTCGATATTCACAAAACCAGGTGGACGCCTGACGTCGTCCACGACGGTAATCTCCTGGCAACGATCACTTCCCCAACAGAGGAGACGAATGCAGATCCGCCATACAACCGTCGTTTATCATTCCATCCGGGCGGCGATATGGCTCGCCCTCTTCCTGCTGATTCCTTCGCTCTCCCTGGGACAGCAAGGAGTTGTCGATTTCCGCTTCGCCCCTGCGCACTGGCAGACCATCATCTGTATGCCGGATGACTGGCTGAAAACCATGGTTTCGGACCAGGGTGCGCTCACCTACGATTATGGTCCGGGGCCGTATGCCCGCCCGCTGACTGAGATCTCCGTGGGCATGAAGGGCGTGTCACTCCGCGTCTCCCGGCAATATCTCGAAGATCCCCGCGTGCCAATTGTGACAACCCTCTCCGAGGGCGACGGGCTGACGATGAGACAGGTTGCGTTTGCCCTGGTACCTGAGAAGCCCTCAACATTGCCGAAGGACGGGAAGAATGACCGCGTTCACCGCTTGGGCGGGCTGAATGGCTGCGTGAACTGGGCAATCCCTCCTGCGGGCACGGATCCCGCATTCCGGAATGTCGCCTGGGGCAATAACAGACCGATTCGATATTCCGTGCAGGTAGAACCTGGAAGCAAGAAAATCGTTGCCCTGGGGGTTTGCGAGTCCTACAAGTGGGGCCCGGTTACCAGGCTTCTGGAATTGCACGTGGAAGGAGCGGCTCCTTTGACGGTTGATCCGATGAAGGACAGCACAAAGAACCGGCCGTACGTGTATCTTTTCCATGCCTCCGATGTGAACGGCGATGGGCGGCTCGCCGTCGAGTCACATGCTTCGCCGAGGAGCCCGGACCCGAATGTCATCCTGAACGCGTTCTGGATTTTTCCGGATGGTTTCCCGGTCGAAGACGGTGCTCTCATCCGAGGGGAGCTTTCGTCGAAGGCGGAGGTCTACTACAGCTGCGGGATGGAGTGGGAGCAGGCCGCTCCAACTCCCCGGGTCGATGCAATCCATGCGACATTCTCCGGGAAGCATGGTACGCCGCTTGTCAATGTTCGCACACGACGGGCGATGAAGTTCACCGCATCGGGCGAGCTCCGCTCTGAGGGTCCCTTCTTCCTTTTCACCCGCCCTGGTGCGCTGTCGGCGTCAAAGACCAACGACGGATGGATCATTGAACTCCCCGAGGGGAGCCGGGAGGCAGAGATCATCGTGGTGCATGGTGCTTCCGCGCCCGATATCCAACCTGCTCGGACATCAATCGACAAATCACGTGATCACTGGCTCAGTCATCCGCGGATCCCTCGGGGCCGGATCAGCGTGCCGGACAGCGGCATACAATTCCTCCTTGACGCGGGCATTCGGACGATGTACCAGGTCCGCGATGTCGTGGATGGTTATGCACAGTTTCAGCCGGGTCCCAGCGTCTACCGTGGCCTCTGGGCAGGCGACGCGATGTTGACCGGCGTTTCGATCGTAACTCTTGGAGATTCGTCTGCGGCACGCGGGTTTTTGGAAGCCGTGCTGAGGCTTCAGCTTCCATCGGGACAAATCCGTTCCCTCTACCCGTCCCTTGCGCTTCCGGAGACTCCTGCTGCCCTGACCGCATGCTGTATTTACGCTTCGTCGTTTGGAGATCGAGCATGGCTCAAGCAACAATGGCCTCACCTGGTGAAGGGCGCGGAATGGATCGGGCATATGCACCGCAGCACGCTGGGGGATGCATCCGCACTTCATTACGGGCTCATGCCGCCGGGATTCGTAGACGGGGGGATTGCAGGCGAGACGGCTGACTATGGCAGTGTATGGTGGGCCATGGTATCACTCGAACGGGTCATTGGTGCTGCCCGGTGGCTTGGAACAGAAGATCACGTCCCGCAATGGCAGGCTCTCCTGGAAAGTCTCGCCACAGCGTGGAAGAAGGCAGCCGCCCGTGATATGGCAACAGACCGGTTCGGGAACAGATATCTTCCCATTACTATGGGGGACACTTCCCGCACGACGCCGCAACGTGGACAATACGCCTTCCTTTTTCCGTTCCCCTACGGCCGGTTCTTTCTCCAGCCGGATTCTCTCGTCCAGGCTATGACCCGCGGAAACCTGGCGATGCTCGACAGCACTCGGCGCGAAGGACTCGTTGCCGGTAGTGGCTGGCTCGCTGATGGTATCTGGTCGTGGCTCGGGGGAATTCACGGCATCGCACACGATCTTGCGGGCAACGCTTCCAGAGCATCCGAGTTGCTCTATGCTTTTGCCAACCATGCCACGCCCACCGGCGTGTGGGTGGAAGAGCAGGCCGTGAAAGGCATGGGAGAGCGAACAACAGGCGATGAATCCGACGCGGAAGCAAGTGCAGTGTTCCTCTACCACGTGCGCCGGCTGGTTGTCCGCGAACGGATGCAGAACCTTGAATTCCTGGCCGGCATTCCCGACACCTGGCTCCGTCCCGGGTCAATCACTGAGTTGAACCAGGTGGTAACAGAGTACGGCCCCTTGTCTCTTCGTCTGGCAATTTCCCCTGATGGGTCACACGCGGACCTCCGCCTCTCCCCGATCGACGGCCGGGGAAGCCGTGGAACCCCCGTGATTTTCCTGGAAAAGCTCAAACAGGCAGGGTTTACCTATGCCGACGGCAGAGCGCTGCCAGACAGGCTGACAGGAGCATGGGGAAAGGGGTTAAACGTGCAGTGCAGACGGATGCCGTGAAGGTGATTCCAGGGGAGCCCCGGGGTGACCTCCAAGTCTCACAGATCGGCCGCGGAGTGGTAGGCTTTCTCTGACCGTACGCTTGTAAACTCGCTTCAAATTCCGTACGTTCACTTTCATCCTACCGTTCTTACCCATGGAGACCGCGATGAACCGCATGTTTCTGACATT
>JAGDMJ010000186.1 GCA_017860555.1 Bacteroidota bacterium | reverse complement strand
GTGCTCCTGTTGAAACCTGACTTTCTGGAGAACAAAGAGGATTGGCCGTTCCTCTGGGGCGAGAATGAATGTGTGATTGATATCTGCGCCGAATACATATTCCTGGCGAATGCCGTCAATGAACTCTTGCAGAGCGAAAAATAGGAAGAAGTGTGACCGAGTGAACGAAGAAGTGCAGATTAACACACGACAGCAGATGGAGGCAGACATGAAGAGACTTATTGTGCGACCGTACAGTTGTCAGATACTCTTAGCGGCAATGCTGGTTTTTGCCGGCCCGTCGTCGCTGCATGCGCAGCTCGTCACCAACGGAGGATTCGAAAGCTCTAGCCTCGGTGACGTCACGGCGTCAGGCATCACAGGCTGGCTCATTCAATTCGAGAGCCCCATCGCTCCGCCGCCTGTGTACGAGATCGTGGGCGATACCGTGCAACAGGGAAGCCGCGCGCTCAAAGTGACTGTTCAAGGCCTCGGGACGAACCAGTGGGATATCCAGGTTGTCGCGGACAGCATTCCGGTGAAGCCGGGAGCCACGTACAATTACACAGTCTGGGCGAAGGCCGCGAAGGCAGGTGCCCAGGTGAATTTTACGATTGGCAACTATTCCTATGCCGAGTACAGAGCCATACGGCCGGCGACACTGACGACTCAGTGGCAGAAGTACACGATGACGTTTACCGTGAACGACAATCAAACGATTATTCGAGCGCCGATCCACTTCAATTATGCCGGGAACACGGACAATGCTATCTATATTGACAACCTGCTGATCGCCGATATCAACGCAGGCAAGCTCCCCGTCATCGTCGAGGCAGAATCCGGCGTTGGTGGCAGCAACTTTCCCATGTTGCAGGATGGCCCTGTTTCGTACGTTGCTGTGGCAACGAACTTCATCACCGGCGGATCTCCGGGCGACACAAGCCGGATGATCACGTATCAGGTCACATTTGCGGACTCCGGGAAGTACAATCTCTATGCCCGGCTGCGGGTTGGAGCGGCCGGCTTCGATGACGACAGCTTCTTCTACGGGAATGGGTTCGGCTCGAAGCGAGATACGGCCGTCGCCGACTGGATCATCGTGAACGGCGTTGCATCCGCCGGCTTCTCGAACGCGGCCGATGTCGTTGATGGCCCGGGAAACCTTGGCACCGGTGTCTGGAAATGGGTCAACCTGAAGAACGGCTACCAGAGCACCCCGGGACAGCCATTTGTCGTGAACATCGACAGCCTGGAACAAACCTTCCAGATCGGGGGCCGTGAGAACGGGCTAGACATCGACAAGCTTGCGTTTGGCAAGACATCGCTGAGCTTCACCGTTGCGAACCTCGACAGCGTACAGGCCGGCCAGCCCGCAATACCGGACACCGGCACGATCTGGGATGGGCCGGCGATCGCCTCCGGTATGTCGAAATTCATCGGTTGTTCGTACGGTGGCACGGACGCCGACTTCATCAAGTACTGGAACCAGGTCACGCCGGAAAACGCGGGCAAATGGGGATCCGTCGGGGTCACAACGGACACATCACAGTGGAACTGGACGGGACTTGACGCGGCTTACAACTACGCAAAGAACAATCAGCTTGTCTACAAGCATCATACCCTGATCTGGGGGGCCCAGCAGCCTTCTTGGATCTCCAGCCTTGATTCCGCGACGCAGGCAGGCTACATTGAGACCTGGTTCAGGAAAGTGGGGCAGAGATACCCCGACATGAACCAGGTAGATGTCGTGAATGAGCCGTTGCCCGGACACAACCCGCCCGATGGAACTTCGGGACGTGCGAACTACAAAAATGCGCTGGGTGGCAATGGCGCGACAGGATGGGACTGGGTCATACGAGCCTTCGAGATGGCGAGGCAGTATCTACCCAACACGCAGTTGCTGTTGAATGAGTTTGGCATCATCAACGACAATGGAGCCACGACGTCCTACCTCCAGATCATCAATCTGTTGAAGGACCGGGGCCTGATCGACGGCATCGGTGTCCAGGGGCATCGCTTTGAACTTGAAGGCGCCGACACGAACATGCTCAAGGGCAATCTGACAAGGCTTGCTGCGACGGGATTGCCCATCTATATTACCGAATTTGACCTTGGCAACCTGGGTAACTCAGGCACTCCGAACGACGTGCAACAGCTGCAGTTATACCAGAAGGTCTTTCCGGTCCTGTGGAGGCATCCGGGCGTGAAAGGTATCACGTTGTGGGGATACCGTGAAGGTCAAGTGTGGCAGACATCATGCTACCTGGTTCGGTACTCCGGAACGGCCAGGCCTGCCCTTGTCTGGATGGCCCAATTTGTCCAGGACAACCCGGTCGGCGTTGCGGAGGCTCCTTCAATGCTGCCGGCGGCTTTTGAACTGGAGCAGAACTTCCCCAACCCCTTCAACCCGACTACGTCCATTCGCTATGGTGTACCTCGATCATCACACGTAGCATTGACCATCTTCGATATCCTGGGAAGGGAGGTACGAACGTTGATTAACGAGGTGCAATCACCGGGCCACTATACCGTGACATTTGACGGGCGCGACCTTGCCAGCGGGGTCTATTTCTATCGACTTGCTTCAGGCAGCTTCAGTGCAACCAAGAAGTTTATGATGGTAAAGTAGTATCGGATACCGACGAAGCTGACTTCACAGAGCTGCAGAACTCCCTTGGACGTCGGGCAGTATCGAAGGTTGCTGCTGCTCGACGGCTATGGGGGGAGGGGAGATGTTCAGGGAAATGAGCCAAACCTTATGGCCTTGCGAATGAACAAGAACACGTTGGCGTATGTGTCACTCTTTCTTCTATCTGCGTCAATCCTCTGTTTCGAGATTGTCTCGACCCGTATTGCGTCGGTCATTTTTGTACAGGATTATGCCTTCATTGTGCTTTCTCTCGCTCTACTCGGCATAGGCGCTGGAGGCGTATTCTCATACTATAAAGTCAAGGCTGGCGATAACCCATCCAAAATTGTGTATCGCGTACTCTTTGCCCTTGGCATCTCGCTGTGCATCTTCATCACCGCAACAATAGGGCTCTCCATCACAAGTCCGTTCGTCTTTCTTTTGCTCGTGTTCCTTCCTTTTTTCTCCAGCGGCGTTGTCTATGCACAGATATACAAAGCGTATTCCGCGTCGGGTTTCAGGCTCTACGCATCGGACCTGTCAGGGGCTGCGGTTGGTGCGATAGCATCCCTTGGATTGATCGGAATCTTTGGGGCGCCGAATAGCATCATTTTCATCGCCCTCGTCACGCTCACCGTGTCAGCCTTTTTCTGGCACCCCTGGACAACTCCGCGCAAGCGAGTCGCAGTGTACGCGATTCTTGTCCTCTCTTTTTCAGTCTTGTCCCTCAACGGTCGGAGCGAAATTCTTGGGATGGTTCCGATCGGCCATTTTCCCGAAAAGGACTTCTATTACGTTTATCCGGACGCGGCCACAAGGTCCACAATCATCGATAGCCGTTGGAGCATTTACGGAAGGTCAGACCTGGTGCAGTATAGCCATCAGGACGTAGTGCGGCAACTCTTCGTGGATGGTGCAGCGGGTTCTCAGGTGTACCGCTTCAATGGACACGTTCAGAAAACGCAGTCCATTCTGCAGGAGTTGTTGCTCCATCACACCAACGCCATTCCCTTTCTGTGTCTGACCAAGAGCGAGAAGCGTTCGATGCTCGTCATAGGTCCAGGAGGGGGGAAGGAAGTGTTGTTGGGCCTGTTCGGGGAGGTCGATACGATAACAGGGGTGGAAGTGAATCCCGATTTCGTGCAGATCGTGAAGGACCACAAGGCATTTGACGGGGGCATTTATTCGGATTTCCCCAAAGTGAGGATAGTTGTACAGGAAGGAAGGCACTTCGTGAAGCAATCAAACGATCTCTTCGACCTGATCGTTATGGCGCTTCCTTCCACGGCACAAATGCAGAACATCGAACCGTTCGCGACGAGTGAAAACTATCTTCTTACAAAAGAAGCAATCGCAGACTATCTGAAGAAGTTGACCTCAGAGGGGAGATTGATCCTCACTGTGCACAACAGGTGGGAGCTGGCGCGGCTCATGACCACTGCCGTGGAGGTGTTCCAGGATCTGGGAGTCCCGGGAGACGACATCAGGAACCATTTTGCGGTGTTCGAGGCGGAGTATGCTCCGACCGTTGTCACCAAGAAAAGCGCCTTCACGTACGATGAAACGCTGCGCTGGCAAAACACCTGCAAGAACCTGCCTCAAGACCTTCCCACCGTCACCTATCTTCCCTTTGGGATGGCTGGCAGCAATCAATCGGCAATAAACCAGCTCCTCGCCGGAGTGTCCCAATCTCCTGATGGCGTGAAGACGTATCTCTCGCAATCCAAGTATGACATTTCACCGTGTACGGATGATAAGCCGTACTTCTACAAAAAGGATACGGGCATTCCCGGCGAATACCTGTGGCTTCTGGCAGGAACCGTTGGAATCAATGTCCTGGTTGTGTGGCTGCCATTCAAATTCATCAGGCGGAAGACTCCAGACGACCATATTCGGGGAGTCACCCTTCCGTTGACCATCTTCATCTGCATCGGGATAGGTTTCATGATCGTAGAGGTGTCGTTGTTCCAGAAACTTGTGCTGTATCTGGGCTCACCTACGATCTCGTTGTCAATTCTGTTGAGCTCGCTATTGGTCGGGATGGGGACTGGGAGCTATTTTGGAAGGAACATGTTTGGCGCAGATGTCATAAAGCGGTTGCACCATGTCAGCATCGCCATTGTCGTCGTCGGCACCATTCTCTTAGCAGTTTCGCCCGTCGTGCTTGCGAAAAGTCACGAGTCTGCGTTACCCGTGCGTGTGGCGACAACGTTTCTGGCCATTCTTCCGCTTGCGTTCTTGCTGGGGATTCCGTTCCCTTCATCCCTCCAATTGTTGACGTTGGGTCACAAAGAGCGATACATCCCGTGGATGTATGGCGTGAACGGTTCGATGTCGGTCCTGGGTTCGGTGCTCGCCGTCGCTGTGTCTATGCTCTTCGGCTTTGCGCCGGCGTATTTTGTGGGACTCGCTTTCTATGCGATCGTGGTGCTGGTCGCGTTCGTGTCACTGAAAAAAGCCAAGCTCAGTGCCAGGGCAGCCTGAATCCGCTGATCGTAAACCACGTTGGCGGATGTGGGGGATTCTCGTAGGAGCAAGTATGAAACATGCAATGGTTAGACGGAAACATCTCGAGGCTGACAATCACATCAACCCTGGAGGAAAAGGCCGGATCCGTTCCTCCACGCCATTGAAGGGGGAAGGCACAGCAGCACTCGATCAAGCGAGCGCTGAGAATCGTCCTCCGTTTTACAGCTGCCCTCGGGAGTTCATAACCTGACCGTGCTTCTGACAGATGACAACGATGTTGAAATCGATTGGATACGTTTTGAATAGAAACCAGCATTATGCGCGAGTCCACTTTACCAACCGGGAGGTCGAATGAAGACGAAACACACGAGGGATTATCACGATATGAATTCTTCGAGAAGGAATTTCATCAAAAGCATCGGCACGACTGCTGCGGGTCTGCTCGTTGCACCATACCTGAGAGCATCGGGAGTTGTCGCGTACAACCATAAGCTGACTCCCTCTCTTGCGACCGTAGCAATTGCGAACACAACGACCTTTCCAGCGGATTCCTACGTGTATGACGATGTCGGCGGCGGTGTCAAACAGAAGGTGCGATACCTCCTTGATTTGCTTGATCAGAATCAGGCCGGCGCAGTTTCGGCTCTGTTCAGCAGTGGCAAAAAAGTCGCAATCAAAATAAACCTGGTGGGCGGCTCAGGTAGTGCCTCGAATCCAAAACTTGGCAGCTACACCATTACCCAGGCCATGTGGACTCACCCGGCCGTGATCCAAGCGGTCGGCCAGTTCATTCTGGATGCCGGTGTAAGTCCGTCTGATCTCTACATCGTGGAGGCTTTCTGGGATGCAACATGGCAGAACCCAGGCTCAACCGCCCCGTTTGGCTCCAGTGACAAGTTTGGCTATCTGGCAGTCCAGCAGGCTTTGGGGTGCAACGTCATAGACCTCAACGATACCGCTGCTGCAAACATCACACCCGTATCAACGGGGAGTAGTTACTTCAACTTCTCTTCGTTGACGGTGAACAAGGTGTTGCAGGCTGTTGATGTCTGTGTCTCGATCGCGAAGTTGAAGCACCACTCCGCGGCTGGCTACTCAGGTGCACTCAAAAATCAGGTCGGGATAGTCCCGAAATCGTTGTACACGATAACAGGTGACAATGGCCGCAGGGGAGCAATTCATCATCCGACAAGCACGGCGTCGGAGTGGAATTACCTCCCGGAGAGTATTTGTGATCTGAATGCGGCGTGTCCGGTTCATCTCTCCATCATCGATGGGATCAAGAATTCGACAGGCGGGGAGGGAGTCTGGTGCGCGAATTTTTCACCCCGTTCAACACATGCACTCATTGCAGGCCTTGACCCCGTCGCAACCGACAGCATCGGTGCGAAACTCATGGGGCTCGACCCGGGGGCAGTCTCTTTCCCGTTACCTGCGCCCTTGACAAATGGCGGAGTCACATCCTCGATAACTGATAACCACCTGCATCTCCTCAACACAAAAGGTGTCGGCACAAATCAGATGAGCGACATTCAGCTTGTCGGTGATGGAACGAACCTGGTCACGTCTGTGAGCCAGGGGTCCAGGCCGGCCCAGCCGTCTGAATTTCAGTTGTGTGCGAATTTCCCGAACCCGTTCAATCCGTCGACCATGATCGTGTTCTATTCGCCGCGAAATGAGCACGTGACGTTGACGGTATATGACGTCACGGGCCGGGCGATCGAGACTCTGGTCGAGGGCGAGGTACCTCCTGGCGAGCACCAGCTGCAGTGGAGCGCAGAAGGGCTGGC
>JAGDMJ010000185.1 GCA_017860555.1 Bacteroidota bacterium | reverse complement strand
ACGTCTTTGTATCCGTATGCAGTCACCGTGGCCATCAGCTTCTCCGTTCGCACCAGGACAAGATCAAGCGTCTTGAAGTATTTGAGGAACGGTCCCGTCTCAGCGGGCAGCGGTGCTGCGCGAAGAGCCCCTTCCCGCTCCAGCTCATAGGCAAAGGCTATGTTCTTTGCTTTTGTGAATGTCGGATAGATACATGGCGGCCTGTCGAAGATGTCCCACTGGTGCGGACCGTATCCCACAATGCCACCTTTCATGTTTGTTGTGAGGTACTTTAGATTCCTGGCCGCTGCCGTTACATATCGAGGGTCTTCGGAGCTGAAAAGAGAAAAAAGGACCTGGCAGCCGTCAGAGGTGACACCTCCATAGGTTGTCCACTTGTTCGAGCGGATTCCCCAGGAATTGTCCATTGAGCCATCCGGATAGATGAAGAACAGGTGATTGCGCAACGAATGCCGCACCGCTTCGGCGACGAGGGTGTCGTCGCATTCCTTCGCATAGTAGCCCAGGCCCCAGAGTGACATCTCCATGTCGTAGCCCAGATCCACGCCCAGTTTTACGGCGTGGCTTCTCCCCCCTTCGCCGTCGATGAACCCATCCGCGTCCATTTTTGAGATCGTTCTGTGTGCGAGTTCCCGGGCCTTCTGCAGGTATTCCTTCTTCGGCACTACCATGTTCGCGGCTACGAGCGTTGCGGCAGTCGTTGCCACGTAGTTGATGCTGGCGAACTCGGGTTCCATTACCCTGTAAAGGTAGTCCGCCGCTCCTTCGATGGACGACCTCCACCGCTCGCGTTCCGAAGACGAAAGGTCTTTTGAGAGACGGGAGAACGCGAGGGCCATCATAAGGAGCTGATCGGTGGTGGTGCCGGTCCATTCTTCCGGGGTTTCCTTCCAACTCCCATCCCGCTGTTGTTGATTCATCAACCAGTTGCCGGCGAGGATCGCAGCGCGCTGAAAGGTGGTGTCACCGGTGATCCCCGATTGGACGGCGAACGGATAAACGGCTTCCGCTGCGCGCGTATGCAACACGCCGCAATGCTCGCACTGGATTGCCCCAAAATCCGGATTCCCGGGGTCCTCGACCTGTCTTTCGCGGAGCGCGGACGAGAGTTCCTGGAGGACCGCCGCATATGCTTTCCGGAGATCTTCGGTCTGACCCGGGGCCGGAGCCCAGGCGAAAGACGCGGCGAGCGCGGTCATGCTTGCGAACAGTATGGGATGCTTTCTCATGAGAATATCGGCGGTGTGTGCGGGCAAGGTAAGCAAAGATCTTTGCGATCTCAATAAAAAAAAACCCCTGCGGGTACAGGGGTTTGTGGAGATTACGATGTGGAGATGGGGGGAGTCGAACCCCCGTCCGAAGAGAAGACCACCCAGGCTACTACATACGTATTCTGTCTTTCACACCTCGCCGGGCCGCATCCGACAGACAGGACACTGGCCGAGCAACCTCACGTTGTCCGCCCAATAAGCCGGGCGGCTTCAAAGGATGCCCATGAGGAGAGCATCCTTCTATCCTGTCAGAAGTCGGCGCCTCTTTGGAGCTCGACAGGCGAAACTCCTCGAGACGGGTTGCTTAAGGTTTAATTAAGCAGCCAGTGCGTAGTTGTAGTCTGCACTTAGGTTTTTCCGCCTTATTATCGTGCGTGCGGAGAGCACGGTATGCAACCTGAACCATCTCCGTCCCCGTCGAATCCAGGTCATCCCCATGATTCAATATACACATTCGAAGTTGGTTCTGCAATAGATATGCCTTGGTTCAAATGCCATTCCTGGGTGGTTCCCAGGGTGAACCCCGGGCTCAACGAAGAGTGCGCGAAATAGGTTTGGATGAAAGTACTAAAGTTCTTAAAGACTGGGAGTTGAGTACGTGGACATCAAAAAGTCCCGAAGGTATTCAAAGGCATCCCGGGGCGTGTCGATGTACTTCAGGAGATTCAGGTCGGCTGGATTTACAAGACCGTAGTCTGCCATGACCCTGAAGTCCAGGACCTTGTTCCAATACTCGCTTCCATAGATCACGACAGCCATCTTCTTCTTGATCTTGTTCGTCTGCAGTAGCGTCAAGACCTCCATGAGCTCATCAAGCGTCCCAAACCCCCCTGGCAGGATCACCAGGGCCTTCGCCAGGTAAACGAACCAGAGTTTACGCATAAAGAAGTAATGAAACTCGAAATTCAGCCGTTTCGTCAGGTATGGATTCGCATTCTGTTCGAAAGGAAGGCTGATATTGAGCCCGATTGACTTCCCCTTCGCCATGCACGCTCCTTTGTTGGCTGCCTCCATGATGCCGGGCCCCCCTCCTGAGCAGACCACAAACCTGTTCGATTCCGGGAGTTTCTTGGACCACGCCGTCAGCAGCCGGGCGATCTCGACCGTGTCCTCATAATACCGCGACAGCTCCAGCTGGATTTCCGCACTCCGGAGGAGTCGCAACTGACCCCGCGTAGATCTCTCCACGCCTCTGAGCAGATTACGGACCTCACGGACCCTGGCGAGCGCTTCGCTTCTCGGTTTGATCCGGGCCGATCCAAAAAAGACGATCGTGTCCCTGACATGCTCCTGCCGGAAACGTCTCTGTGGCCCAAGGAACTCTGCCATCATACGGATGACGCGAGCATCCGGGCTGTTCAGGAATTCGAAATCATTGTAAGCTTTGGTCGCTTTTGGGATAGCCTTGCTCATATTCACCTTTCTATGTGGGCATAGAAGCGTTTCTCGCTTCCTTGAATCTTGAGGTTCGGTGTGATCACCCCATCCTGCACGAGCTTCCCAAGCGTCTGATAGATGGTTTGTCTTCCCCACCGAAAAAGATTCTGAATTGATTGCACCGATCCAATGAACTGGCTCTCAAAGTATTTTTCCAGGAGCTTCTGCCTGGCGGTTTCCGGGGAAATGCGGCGCGCCCGGCGAACCTGCGCGGCAAATGCCTTGCTGAACGGTGCCCAGACAAAGCTGAAGGGGTCTGATTGCTCTGCCACCTTCACGATGAGCATCCTTGTCTGAAGCTCGGTAATAGCCTTGTCAAAGTTCCCCCGCTCATCCCGCGTAAATGTTCCGGTAGCGAGTTTCAGGCCGCGCGTGACCTGCGGGGATGAGTCGCGGAGCGCCTCCATGATATCCCTGGCGATCGGAGAGAGTCGGCCGGTGAGGAATTCTTTCCGGAACTCATCCTTCTGGCCGGTCCGGCCGGACAGGACATAGAAATACGGGAGGTACTCCAGCGAGACCATCGTGGGTCGCCGCTTCAGGAGCTTCCCGTAGTAGATCTTCCCTTCCGCGGGAAGGACATCCTTCATTTCCCAGACAAAGGAAATGTAGGGATCATGGTGGGTGTGCTCCGGCATGAGAGGCTCCCGCATGCCGCATGCGGCATGCCAGAGGCAGGGCAACTCGGAGTTCTCGGATTTGAAGGCGAAACAAAATCCCACGTCATTGATGAACTGGAGTGCTTGTCGCTTCGTCGTTATCGCCAACGAAGGGCGCCGCCGGTGTACTTTGTCTCTCCTGCGCTCAATTTCGTCCCACGTGTAGGTCAGCTTCATAATAGGAGCGGTGTATTGATGGCAATGCCCCGCGTGGAAGAATCTCCCAATATCAGGCTATCCCCCTCACGGACGAGGTCACTCCGAACGACTCCCAGCCCGACATGCCTCCCTTTCACCGAATGCGGCGAACAACTCGTCATGATGCCCACTTCCTTGCCTTCGGCCAGAAGCAATGTGAGTTGGCCGGAGTTCGAAGGGCAGGATTCTGTGAAGAGGATTCCCATCAACTTCCGCTTCACTTTCTGATAGGTGTCGAGCCGCGCGATAACCTCCTGCCCGATGTAACATCCCTTCGTCATACTGATAGCATCCCGGAGTCCGACCTCATAAGGATTGAAGTCGTCAGTGAGCTCCCGCCCGATGTCGGGGATTCCCCGTGCGATCCGAAACGTTTCGTAGGCGGCAAAGCCCATCCGAGGCACCCCCAACTCTTCAGCCCGTTTTGACATTTCCTTCCACACAGCCTCAGCTTCAGGGTTCTGCACCAACACGTGAGCCATCTGCACACGAGGGGTTTCCTCATATCCTGCGGTTATGGTGGCCTCCCCGAAGTTCGCTTCCACGGTCATCCCGGAGGGCAGCTCGATGCCCAGAATACCCGAGGCGACGGCCTGAGCCCTGGGACCGACGAACGTGAACATCGAAGTATCATTTGATATGCAACGCAGGTGCACATCCTCGGTGATGCAAAACCGGTCTATCCAGCGTGTCACCACATCCTCATGGTTAGGCGACACGATCAGAAGCGGGGCCGAAGGTCTCCTGGCCACTTTGACGTAGTCGACGATGCGTCCTTTTTCGGTCGTGAGAACCGTTGGAACTATCTGGCCGGGTTGTGTCGACAGAAGGTCGTTCGTGGAGAGCCGATGCAGAAGGTCGAGCCCGTCGGCGCCATGCACTTCGAGACGCCCCGACAGTGAATGATCGAGCAAGGTCGCCCCGGTCATCGCCGCCTGGAATTCCTGCTCCACGGTCGAGTAAACCGTGGGGACCTCCCAGTCATGGTACGCCATGAGATCCCGCGCCTCCGCACGGTGCACTTCCCGCAAAACCCCGGTTTTCATTTTGCTCACGGACCGTAAGAAATGGAAATGCCTAGAGTGGATTTCAGGGAATGCGCTACGTGTCCTCTTCCGACTTGAAGGTCGCGGTGCTGAACCCTCCCCCCCGGCGGAAGCCAGACAACGCGCGAGCCGCGAACGCGAACTCCGGAAGAGCTGGCGTGTGATGCCGGTCCGGACACTACTTCAGCGCATCACCTAGGTAGTCGAACAGGCTCGTATAATTGTAGACCAGGATGTCCTCGTCCTCTTTCGTCGACGTGGTGTGAACACCGCCGAAAGAAAAACTTGCGTTCAGATCCGTCCGTTGTGCGGTTTGCCTCTTCACCGACAGTTTCATCACGATCACCTGGCTCATCGCGTCCATGCCGGTGCGTCGTGAACCCCCGCTGTCCGTCTTGTGCCCTATGATAGTCCCGTATTCGGTTTCGAACCGGTCAAGCTTGTACCCTTCCCTCACCGCAAACATCCGGATGGCATCTAAGACCTGGTCGTAACCTGTGTTGTACGATCGGGTAGGATTGATATCCTGAAGGCGCACGCTGGGCGATGACGTGCAGCCAAGGAGGATCAGGGAAAAAAGCAGAGTGGGGAGCCACTTGGACATGACACTCTCCTCAATGGTGAATCGATACCGGCGGCCTCGACCCTGAGACACAAGGTACCGAAGCAAAATTCAAGAGGCAAGATGAGTCACAAGGATTTGCATTCCAATGGCAATCAGAATAAGGCCGCCTGCGATTTCCATCCGCTTTCCGACCTTTTCATTCAGCTTCTTCCCGAGAAAAATCCCCGCAAGCGACAAACCGGCCGTGATGACCCCGATGGCGATGCTTGGCCACCAGATCTCCGTTCCCAGGAAGGCAAGGCTCAATCCAACTGCGAGGGCGTCGATGCTCGTGGCCACCGAGAGTGCCATCAGCGAGATCCCCCGAGAAGGGTCGGTCCTCATCTCTTCCCGTTTGGCTGCCGTCCCGGCGAAGATCATCCTCCCTCCCACAAAACAGAGGAGGGCCAGCGCCAACCAGTGGTCAAATGATTCAATAAGAGGCTTGAATCGGATCGCGAGAAGCCATCCAAGCACCGGCATCAGAAACTGGAAAAGTCCGAAGTGGAACGCGAGCCGGAAGGCTGCCCTGTTCCCGCTGATATGCCCCGATGCACCTGCGCCCAGGGCAACCGCGAACGCATCCATTGCGAGACCGCATGCAATAACGACAACTTCCAGTGCGTGCACTCGATACCCGGCGGTTTTTTTCGTATGTTAAAATACGGCTTTTTTGCGACCTATCCAACACGATCGCCATCGACATGAGGTGAATGTGGCAAGACGAGGCAGGCTCTTCGACAGCGCGTTCACCGCGCGACATCTCCGAATGCTGGACAAGATGCGAGATCCGCCCGCAATTCAGGATTTCCTCCTTGCTCTTCCCTATAGCGCTGAAGAGCGCTACCGGTGTCCGCGAACGGTCCTTGAGGATCGTATAGCGCATTGCTTTGACGGCTGCCTCTTTGCCGCGGCCGCGTTGCGTTATATCGGGTATCCTCCGTTGATCGTCGAGTTATTGCCGACCGACCGGGACGATGACCATCTCATCGCCGTGTACAAACTGCGCGGAGCCTGGGGCGCGGTTGCCAAATCCAACTTCGCCGGCCTCACATACCGCGAGCCTATTTACAGAAATCTCCGCGAACTTGTCATGTCGTACTTCGAGCAATACTACAATATTGCGCGCGAAAAGACACTCCGGGGATACACGGCGCCCCTCGACCTCACCGCGTTCGACCGCCTGAATTGGATGGGAAACGATGAGACGCTTGAAGCAATTGCCATACGCCTCGACCGCGTCCGTAAAGTTCGACTCATTACCGCGGCCCAGGCTCGCGGTCTCTCCCTCCTCGACCAACGGTCATACCAGGCGGGCCTGATCGGCGCCAATGCGGCGGGACTCTACAAGCCGTAATTAACGTGCCGCTCCAACCGCGTTCTTGCGGTTGAAGCGGCACTGTCTCCACGAGAATCGCTCCCAGTTCCGACTACCTGAGAATCGTCATCTTTCTTACCTGGACAAAACTCCTCCCGTCGCCCCCACTTTTCTGCACTTCAAGCCGATAGAAGTACGTTCCACTCGCCAGCCCGGATGCGTCAAACTGCTGGTCATACACGCCGGCCTGACGCTGGTCATCCACGAGTTGGACGACTTCTTCGCCCAGCAGATTGAAGACCGCCAACCGAACATACGCGGCTTCGGGGAGTTCAAACCTGATCGT
>JAGDMJ010000184.1 GCA_017860555.1 Bacteroidota bacterium | reverse complement strand
GCTCGTGGAACTGAGCGAGGCGAACAAGATCAAGATGGAAAAGCTCCTTGACGATCTTGAACTTCTTCCGAAACAGGAGGAGGAACAAGAGGATGGAGGGGGGAAGAAGAAATGACAGAAGGATGCGCCTCGTGGCGCATCTGTTTGTCAATGAGGCCAGGTATTCGATCGATCTTTTTTTACAATCCCCAAAACTAGTCTACCCAAGTCATGTCCCTCCAACAGGATATCGAACAACTTTTCGATGCGCCGCCTGTGTCGCTGGATCGCGCGCGGGCGATGCATGTCTTCAATGAATTCCTTTTCTTCCTGGACCACGGGGAGATCCGTGCTGCCGAGAACGTGGATGGCACATGGAAGGTCAACCGCTGGGTCAAGAAGGGAATTCTGCTCGGATTCCGGATCGGAGGCCTGGAAGATTACTCGGTCAATGGCCGCTTCCGATACTTCGATAAGAGCACCTATCCGCTGAAGAAGATCGACGCAGACGACGGCATCCGCCTCGTTCCCGGCGGTTCCTCCATCCGCAGCGGTGCCTACGTGGCCCGCGGCGTGGTCTGCATGCCGCCGATGTACATCAACGTCGGCGCGTACGTGGACGAGGATACCATGGTGGACTCACACGCGCTGGTTGGCTCATGTGCGCAGGTGGGCAAGCGCGTACACCTTAGCGCGGCCTCGCAACTGGGCGGCGTGCTGGAACCGGTCGGCGCCCTGCCGGTCATCATCGAGGATGACGTTCTGATCGGCGGCAACTGTGGTGTCTATGAAGGGACCATCGTGCGAAGGAAAGCGGTGATCGCCGCCGGCGTGACCCTCACGGGAGGTACGGCTGTCTACGATATCGTGCACCATCAGATCTATCGCCGCAACCGCGAACGTCCGCTCATTATTCCCGAGAACGCCGTCGTGGTTCCCGGCTCCCGGCCCCTCAATGACGACTGGGCGCGCACGGAGCGTCTCTCGATCTCGACGCCGGTCATCATCAAGTACCGCGATGAGAGGACGGATGCCGCCACTGCCCTGGAGGACGCGCTGCGATGAGCGTCCGACGGGTCCTGATCATCGGATGCAACGGCCTGCTGGGACAGAAAGTGACCGAATTGTTCGTCCGGGGATCCTCCTACTCGATCACACTGGCCTCCCTGGAACCGAAGCCGCTCCAGGCATTCCCTTCCGTCGAGTATACCCCCTTTGACATGACCTCCAAGAAGGAAGTGCGCCAGCTGGTCTATGGCTGCGAGCCGGACGTCATCATCAATTGTGCCGCCATGACCAACGTGGACGCGTGCGAAAACGAGCGGGAGCTTGCCTGGAAAATCAACGTGGGGGGACTGGAGAATCTGATCGAGGCGGCTCGGCGCAGCAATGCCAGGATTGTCCACGTCTCCAGCGATTACATTTTCGATGGCAAGGCCGGTCCGTACACCGAAGAGGACCGCCCGGAACCGCTGAGCTACTACGGCAAGACCAAGCTGGCGGGGGAGAATGCCCTGCGCATGTCGGGGTTGGAATACTTCATCGCGCGCACCATGGTCCTGTATGGATACGCACCCGGCACGAAAATGAACTTTGCCCTCTGGCTCCTCCAGAGCCTGGAGAAGAAAATTCAGGTCAAAGTTGTCAACGACCAGTACGGCAATCCCACGCTCGCGGACGACCTTGCTTATGGGATCATGCGCGGGGTTGAGGTGGAACGGACGGGCATCTACAATATTGCCGGACGCGAGATCGTTCACCGGCATGAGTTTGCCACCCGCCTGGCAAGTGCGTTTGGCTTCGATCCATCCCTGATCATCCCCATCAAGACTGCGAGCCTGAACCAGCCCGCCGCCCGTCCTCTCAAGTCGGGACTGATCACGTTGAAAGCCGAGGTGGAGCTGGGCATCAAGCCTTCGAACGTCGATGAAGGGATCGCGATTCTCAAAAGCCAACTTTCCAGATCCGCACGGAGACTTGGAGACAGCGCACCTGTCCCGGGACAGTCGGGAGGGAAGCATTCCACCGGAAGGAAGAAGTGATCTCTTATGATTGATATCAAGTTGATCCGTGAACATGCCGATGCCGTGAAAGAGGGGGTGCGCCGCAAGGGAAACGATGCCTCCGCTGTGGATGAAGCTCTCCGGCTCGACGAGGAGCGGAGGAAGTGCATCCAGCATGGCGAGACATTGAAAAGCAAAAAGAACACGGTCTCGGCGCAGGTGGCGAAAATGAAGTCCAAAGGCGAGGACGCTTCGGCTGTGATCGCCGAAATGCGCGGGGTGGCCGATGAGATCAAAGCCGCCGACGACGAGCTCCGAAGCGTGGAAGAGCGTTTACAGGCTGTGATGCTCTCCATTCCCAACCTCCCTCATCTTTCCGTGCCGGAAGGCAAAACGCCGGCGGACAACAAAGTGATCGCAGAATGGGGTGAGGTTCCGGCCATCGATTTCACTCCGAAGCCGCACTGGGATCTGGTGGAAAAACTGAAGATCATCGACTTCGCCCGCGGGACGAAGGTAACTGGAGCAGGTTTTCCGGTCTACGTGGGGAAAGGGGCGCAGTTGGAACGCGCGCTCATCAACTTCTTCCTTGACCAGGCTGCCGGGCAGGGGTATGTGGAGATGATGCCCCCTTTGATGGTGAACGAGGCGAGCGCGCGAGGCACCGGGCAGCTGCCCGACAAGGAAGACCAGATGTACGTGGTGGAGCGGGATAATTTCTTCATGATCCCCACTGCGGAGGTCCCGGTGACAAACTTCTACCGTGACGAGATCCTCCACGAGAACCAACTGCCGTTGAAGTTCTGTTCCTATACTCCCTGCTTCCGCCGTGAAGCGGGATCATACGGAAAAGACGTGCGGGGCCTGAACCGTGTGCACCAGTTCAACAAGGTGGAACTCGTGAAATTGGTCCGTCCTGACCGTTCTTATGATGAATTGGAGGCGTTGCGGCAGGATGCTGAACATTTGCTCCAGAAACTTGGTTATAAGTATCATACGCTTCTCATGTGCTCCGGCGACCTGGGGTTTACGCAGGCAAAGAAATACGATCTGGAGGTCTGGTCAGTGGGACAGCAGAAATGGCTGGAAGTCTCCTCGGTCAGCAATTTCGAATCGTACCAGGCGCGGCGCATGAACATCCGCTACAAACCGGATGGCGGGGGGAAGCCGGAATTTGTACATACCCTCAATGGCTCCGCCCTGGCCCTGCCGCGGATCATGGCCGCTCTACTCGAGCAGAATCAAACCCCCGAGGGGAAAGTAGTAGTGCCGAAAGTGCTGCATGAATATACGGGATTTGAGGTCATAGGCTGATCGCTTGAAACCGCTTCTTCGCTTACTTCCGTTCCTTGCACGATACAAGAAAACCCTGTTCTGGGGTTTTCTGACCGTGGTCATGAGCAACCTGTTCGTGGTTGCTCAGCCGACGCTTATCGGCCGGGCGATCGACGAGCTTAAGATCGGGCTCGAACAGCGCAGCATCGATGTCTGGGACGTGGCGGGCTACGCGGGGCTGGTGGTCGCCTTTTCGCTCGTCGCCGGAGTCTTTACCTTTCTCACGCGGCAAACGATTATCGTAGTCTCCCGGCATGTGGAGTTTGACCTTCGCAATCATTTCCTCACACATATTCAGCGTCTCTCCCATTCGTATTTTCAGGCCACACCCACCGGCGACCTGATGGCGCTGGCAACCAATGATATCAGCGCAGTCCGGAACGCGCTCGGGCCCGGGATCATGTATCCCATCGATACGGCGATGACCTTCCTCATGGCCATCACGGTCATGCTCTACCAGGACTGGCAGCTCACGCTGCTGGCGCTCGTTCCGCTCCCCTTCGTGTCGTACGCCGTCTACATTCTTGGCAAGATCGTGCACGCGAAGTTCGAGGAACGGCAACGGCAGTACTCTGAGCTGACCACGCGCGCGCAGGAAAATCTCTCCGGCATCCGCGTGATCAGGGCATACCTGCGCGAGCAGTATGAGGTCGGCCTCTTCCGTTCCATAAGCTGGGAATATCTGGAGAAGAACCTGGTTCTGGCAAGGGTGCAGTCGATCATGTGGCCCCTGATGTTCCTCCTGGTGGGCTTCTCGCTCGTCATCACGCTCTACTTCGGCGGCTTGCGGGTGATTCACGGAGAGATAAGCATCGGGACGCTCACGGCCTTTTTCGGATACCTGGTGATGCTCATCTGGCCGATGATCGCGTTTGGATGGGTGGTGAACATTTTACAGCAAGCGGCCGCATCGATGAGCCGTCTGGGGAAGACACTGGATATCCAGCCGGAGATCCGGGACACCACCGCGACGCAGGCTTCCATCACCGCCATTCAGGGAGCGATCGAATTCCGGGACGTGGTCTTCCGGCACAAGAATACCAACTACCCGGCGCTCGATGGCATCAATCTTTCCGTCGCGGCCGGTACGACGCTGGCGATCGTAGGGTACACAGGCTCGGGCAAGAGCACGCTGGTCAGCCTCATCCCCCGCCTCTACGACGTCACGGATGGGGAATTGCTGATCGACGGCGTGGACGTGAGAACGATCCCCCTGGAAGTCTTGCGTTCCTCCATCGGCTTTGTTCCCCAGGAAACGTTCCTTTTCTCCGACTCGATCGCGGAGAATATCAGTTACGGCGCGCAGAACGCGACCGAACACGAGATCAAACAGGCTGCGGAGATCTCGCAGATCTCAAGAGATATTGAGGGATTCCCGCGCGGGTACGAAACCGTCCTGGGCGAACGCGGGATCACTCTCTCGGGAGGGCAGAAACAGCGTACAAGCATCGCACGGGCCGTGCTGCGTGCGCCGAAGATCCTGATCCTGGATGACGCGCTCTCGGCCGTGGATACGTTCACCGAAGAAGAGATCCTCAAGCAGTTGCGCCGGGTCATGCGGGGGCGGACCAGCATCATCATCAGCCACAGGATCTCCACCGTGAAGGATGCAGACCACATTGTGGTGCTGCATGAAGGCAAGATCACCGAACGGGGAACGCACGAACAGCTCGTTGCCCTGGGAGGGATCTACGCGGAATTGCACCAGAAACAGTTGCTCGAGCAGGAACTGGAACAGCTCTAATGCACGAAGAAGAAGTTCTCGGAAAAGCGTACGACGGCACGCTGATGCGCCGCATGCTGAAGTACCTGAAACCGTACCGCTGGTACGTCGCGATCGGGATCGCC
Source organism: Bacteroidota bacterium (assembly GCA_017860555.1). GTDB lineage: Bacteria > Bacteroidota > Ignavibacteria > UBA10030 > UBA6906 > JAGDMJ01. The sequence continues at coordinate 1,721 of JAGDMJ010000184.1, read as the reverse complement.
CTGAGCATCGTGGTCTCCGCCATGGAAGCTGTGCGCCCGTACTTCGTCAAGGTGGCGGTGGACGAGAACATTGCGCATGGCGATGGGCATGGTCTGCTGACGACCACCCTGCTGTTCCTGGGCCTCATGATCGTGCGAGGCATCATTCAATACCTGAACACCTATCTCACCCAGTGGATCGGGCAGCGCACGATCTTCGATCTGCGGATGGAGATCTTCGAGCACCTCCAGCGCCTCGGCCTCAAATTCTATGACCGGAATCCCATCGGGCGGCTTATCACGCGCGTGACCAACGACGTCGAGGTCCTGAACGACATGTTCTCCTCCGGCATCGTCATGGTGTTCAGCGACGTGTTCACGATCGTGGGAATCCTTTACTTTATGTTCACGATGAACTGGAAGCTCGCGTTGTTGTCGCTGAGCGTGCTGCCATTCCTGTTCTACGGGACTTTCCTGTTCCGGAAAAAAGCCAGGGGCGCGTATCGTGAGGTGCGCGTCCAGATCGCCAGGATCAACGCTTTCATGCAGGAACACATCACCGGAATGGTGGTGGATCAGCTGTTCAACCGGGAAAAGCGCGCATTCCGGCGCTTCGAGGATATCAACGCCGCGCACAGGGATGCCAACCTCAAATCGATCTTCTATTATGCCCTGTTCTTTCCCGGAGTGGACCTGATCGGCGCGGTGGCGGTCGGGATCATCATCTGGTATGCAGGCCTCCAGTCGCTTGCCGGGGGGGTCACGATAGGCACGGTCATGGCCTTCCTCCAGTTCAACGAAATGTTCTGGCGGCCGATCCGCGACCTCTCGGAGAAGTACAACATCATGCAGACAGCCATGGCATCCTCCGAGCGTGTGTTCCGGTTGCTGGACGACCGGACCCTCGTGCCCGATCCCGAGCAACCGGTGCCGCTTCATGCGGTCCGGGGGGATATCGAGTTCCGCCATGTCTGGTTCGCATACAATTATAACACGGAGCAGCCGGACGCTTCTGACTGGATCCTGAAGGACGTCTCGTTCTCGATCAAGGCGGGAGAGACCGCTGCGTTCGTGGGACATACCGGCGCGGGAAAGACCACGGTCATCAGCCTCCTGGCCCGGTTCTATGACGTCCAGAGAGGGGAGATCCTGATCGACGGGATCAACATCAAAGATGTGCGGCAAGCCGATCTGCGGAAGCACATAGCCGTGGTGCTCCAGGATGTCTTCCTCTTCTCGGGTAATATCAAGTCCAATATCGGCCTGGGGGATTCGGCCATCCCCGATGAGCGTATCAAGGCTGCGGCGCGGGTGGTGGGAGCGAACAGGTTCATTGAGCGGACCCCCGGAGGATACGACGAGAAGGTGCTGGAGCGCGGATCGACCCTGTCCGTGGGACAGAAGCAGCTGATCTCCTTTGCGAGGGCCCTCGCCTATCATCCCCGCGTTCTTGTTCTGGATGAAGCCACCTCGAGCGTCGACACCGAGACGGAGATCCTGATCCAGAAGGCGATCAAGAAACTGCTGCAGGGAAGGACCTCGATCGTCATTGCGCACCGGCTCTCCACGATCCAATCGTCGACGAAGATCATCGTGATGCACAAAGGGGAGATCCGTGAGATGGGAACCCACCAGGAGCTGCTTGCGCTGGGGGGGATTTATCAGACGCTGTATCAGCTGCAGTACAAGGAACAGGAGGTTCAGCAGGCAACAGGCACTATGGTCGGAAACGGGGGCCTGTC
>JAGDMJ010000183.1 GCA_017860555.1 Bacteroidota bacterium | reverse complement strand
AGTGGGAGATGCCGAATTCCAGGGCAAATGCCGTGAACGAATCAGGCAGCTCTGTTCACAGGGAACGACGCTGCTCCTGGTCTCCCACAACCCTCACGATGTGGAGGAAATGTGCCAACGAGCGATCTGGCTCAATGCAGGGTCGGTGGCGTTTGACGGCTCTCCCGATCTGGGCGTGCAGCACTATATGGAAGCCCTTGTATGACCGGCCAGAACACACGGCTTGAAGGTCCCATCGCGGTCAGGATGGCGGACGTCGACAACGGTCTGAGCCAGCATTTCGATTGCTCAGGCTACAAACTGGCATTGGTGTTCTTCCGCCAGAAGGGGTCCATCATTGGCAGAGAGATTTTCTCCGTAATCAATGGTTGCCTGCCCACCGATCAGGTGCTGTCCGCTGCACGTGAGATGGAAGCGGAACCGACCGCGGGCGACATCTGGCGTCCGGAACTGAGACCCGCGCCGCGAATGGGATCCACGGCTGTGACAGTCGCTGTCTGTACGCGGAACAGGGCATCTCTGCTTCGAACGTGTCTCGAAAGCCTCATTGCAATTGACTGGAACCCGCTCGAGATCATCGTCATAGACAATTGTCCGGCCGACGATTCCACGAAGAACGTGGTGGGTCAATTTCGCGGCGTTGGCTACGCGATGCACAAGCAACCGGGTCTCAACAGGGCGCGAAATGCCGCGATCAGCCTGGCTCGAGGAGAAATCATCGCCTTTACGGATGACGATGCCCGGGTCGACAGAAACTGGCTGAAGGGTTCTATTCCGAACTTCGCCGATCCCATGGTTGCTCTGGTTACCGGAATCACTCTTCCGGCAGAACTTGAAACAGAAGCGCAGATTGATTTCGAAATGGGCACCTCTTTTATCCGGGGATTCCAGCGTAGACAGTTCACGATCAAGAACGCGAATCCGCTGAAGGTTGCAGAGATGGGCGCAGGAGCGAACATGGCTATTCGAGTCTCGCTGTTGGGGGAAATAGGCTCGTTCGATGAACGCTTGGACGGGGGCACCCCAACACGAAGCGGGGGGGACCATGATTTCTTCTCAAGGGCGCTTGCGAGTGGATATCGGATCGTCTATGATCCCTCTGCCATTGCATGGCACTACCATAAGCGAACACGGGATGAGGTTGCCACAACTATGCGCGGCTATGGTGTCGGCTTCTTCGCCTGGTGGACAAAAGCCTTGATTGAAAGGAAAGAATTTTCCGTGATCCTGATGGCGCCGTTAGTTCTTTTGAATCACCATATGAAGAGAGTCATTGAATCCCTTTTCGCACGCAACGGGACGCTTCGTTTCCGGTATTGCTGGGCTGAGCTACGAGGCGCTCTCAGAGGCCCTCTTGCTTATTTCCATTCGAGGCTCATCACAGGCAAGAAGTGTCAATCAACATGACAGACCGGCCACAACTTAGTGTCATTGTCATTACCCACAATCGCGAGGATCAGGTGGTCGAGTGCGTACTCCTCCTGTCTCGCTTGGAGGCTGGCGCCACAGACCCTGAGTTGATTGTCGTGCTGGACAGTTGCTCGGATCGCTCTCTGGAGCGTCTCAGTTCCCTGCGGACTGAAATCGGCTCGCGTCTCGTGCTCGAGTCTATTCAGGCAAACAGCCCCGCAGTCGCCCGGAACCGGGGGGTCGATCTTGCCCATGGCTCAATACTCGTATTTCTCGATGACGATGTCCGGCCCTCCCGGGAACTGCTAGATGCGCATCTGCGTTCACAGCAGACGTCGGATGTGGTGATAGGTTACCTCAGCCCGGGACTGGCGCTCAAGAATGACTGGTGGCAGCTTGGGGCACGCATCTGGTGGGAAGATCGGTTTACAGCGATGAGGCAGCCTGGCTACGTCCTGGCCTACCACGATCTCTTCAGCGCCAATTTCTCCGTGAAGTCGTCACTGTTTCGTGCGGCCGGTGGGTTCGACAAGGACTGTCCCCGACTGGAGGACTACGAACTGGGCATTCGACTTCTGAAGGCAGGTGCTTCATTTTCGTACAATCCCAAAGCATCGGTGGTTCACATGGAGACCGGGAGCAGCAGGCGATGGCTGGACAGGGCGTCTCTCGAGGCACTCGGCGAGTTGCATATCGGGAGGAAACATCCGGATATTCGCAAATCCGTCTTTCAGGACCGGCTGCACCACCAGGATTGCCTCGTTGCGATGTGGAAAGCGCGCTTCCGGGCTGCCGCTTTCAGACGTAATGCCCTTCTGGATATGTCGGTGAAGATCGCTGGCTCGTTCCTTCCATTCTTGGAGTCCATCAAAGCCTGGCAGACATGGCGGAACATTATGGGTGGTGCATTCGAGTACAATTATTGGATGACCATTGCCCGGCACTTCGAGACTGAATCGCAGTTTCTCTCTTGGGTTGACGGCCTATGAAGGCGAACGTAGTGATACTGCGATTCCTGATTGCGCTTGGAATGGCTTCAATAGGTTGGTACCTCTCCTGGTGGGTTGAGCATGGGGCGCTCACCAATCTGCTTCTCCTTCCCTTGTTCGTTGGGATGGTGGTTTATGTTATCACGCAGGCACTCTTTCCTTGGTACATCTTTCTCCAGGCTGGAAAAAGGGAAAAGGGGTCACGCGAGGCCGGACCAGAATGGACCGTTGAGCGGAAACGTACTGTCGATGTGTTTCTTCCGACGTTTCGTGAGCCAATTGAGCTTATCGAAAAGACCATCGGTGCCGTCATGGCAATTCGGTACCCGCACAAGACGTATGTTATTGATGACGGCAACAACGACAATGTTCGGAATGCCGCACTCTCGGCCGGGGCTGAGTATATCAGGCGCTCCGCCAATCAGCACAACAAAGCCGGCAATATCAATAACGCCCTGAAAAAGTCGTCTGGGGAGCTTGTTGTTACGTTCGACATCGACCATGTTCCCGATTCGGACTTCCTTGCTCACGTGATCCCCTGTTTCGACGATCCACGGGTCGGCGTGGTGCAGGTCGCTCTCGATCACTACAACCAACGCGAAAGTTTCGTTGCGGCCGCATCGAGCACCATGAGCGACGAATTCTTTGCCGCTACGATGCGTGGGATGGACCGTCTGGGGTGTGCCATGGTCTTTGGGAGCAATGCTGTTTACAGGAGGTCAACGCTTCTTTCTATGGGCGGGTACAAATTGGGGCTTGCTGAGGACCTGAACACCTCGATTCACCTGCATGCTGCGGGCTGGAAGTCGGTCTACATTCCGGAAATCCTGGCTAAAGGGCTGGCACCATCCGACCTGAATGCGTTCTTCAAGCAACAATACAAGTGGGCAAGAGGGGTGTTTGATGTTCTCGTCAACCAGGGACCTTCCCTGATCAAGTGTCTCAATGTGAGGCAGCGAATTTGCTACACGACGAGAATGACCTACTACCTGGCCGGCCCCGTCATTGCCTTTCACATCCTTGCTGCGATACTGGCACCATTGGCCCTGGAGAACCTCCATCCGGTCGGAACTTACGTGATGAAATCCATTCCGTTCCTGCTGACCTACGCTGCAGTCCAGGCGTATGCCTATCGCCTGTACGCACTGAAGCCTGGCAACACGCGGGGGGCTCTACGCGGGCCGTTACTTGTCCTGGCATCATGGCCTGTGTACAGTCTCGCACTCTGGAGAGCTATGGTCAGGAAGGAACCCAAGTTCATTGCTACTCCTAAAAGCTCTACGGGAAGGGTACGAACGAAGTACATAGTACCCCAGTCTGTGGCGGTATTCTTGTTGCTCTCAGCGTTACTTGGCCATATCTTCACCTCCCCTTCCATTGCTTGGGGGTATGTGGTGATGGTGAGCCTTCTGATCCTGGTGCATTCAGGGTTGATGCCCGCGACTAGTCCGAGAGGAGAAGTAGCCAGGGGGACAGTCCGGGAGACCATGGCGGTCGCGGATTCGAAGAGCTAACTGTTGCCTCGTTGGTACTACTTCTTCTTCTTCGCATTTTAGCTTATGGCAAAACAGGTAGATAGCCCTCCTACGGTGACGGTGGCAATATGTACCCGCGACCGTTGCGACCGGCTTGCCCGGTGCCTCTCATCAATCGTGGGCGTCACAATGCCGGAGGGCTTTCCGGCAAGCCATCTTAGCATCCTCGTCGTTGATAATGCACCGTCCGACGGCCAGACCCGGGCGCTTGTAAGCCAATATGGGGGGGTTATGTATGTCTGCGAGAGCAAACCGGGGCTGGACTTTGCCCGCAACCGGGCTTTGAAGGTGGCTCCTGGTGCTATCATTGCATACATTGATGATGATGTGACAGTGGATCCTGGCTGGCTCCGGGGGCTCCTTGATGCGTGCCGTGCCTGTCCGGGTGCCGCAGCATTCACAGGGCAGGTGTTGCCGTACCAGGTGGAGACCGAGGCACAGGTGCTCTTCGAGAGGCGAGGGGGGTTCCGCAAGGGGTCGTCTCGAGCCGTCCTTGCAGAGGATAAACCGTCCGGTTCGCTCTCTCCGCCCGCAGTCGTCAGCTTTGGCGTCGGAGCCAATATGGCGTTTGTGAAAGAGGCTCTCGAGCGGATTGGCGGGTTTGATGAGGCCCTGGATACCGGTCCGCCACTGCCGGGCGGGGGCGACCTTGATATCTTCTACAGAATTGTTCATGCAGGCTATGCACTGGTCTATGAACCGAGCTTTCTGGTCTATCACGAACATCGGCGCGAGATGTCTGCCCTGCGCCGTCAGTACTATGGATGGGGACTGAGTTTCATGGCGTATGCGCGCAAGACATGCCAGATAGACTCCGCAGAAAAGAAGAAGTTGAAAGGTACAGTCTGGTGGTGGTTGAAGTATCAGTCGGTATGTCTCTTTCGCGGCCTTCTTGGGAGGCGGGAGTACCGGCCGGACCTCGTGCTCACTGAACTTGCGGGGGGAGCGATCGGTTTTTTTGGGGAGTATGAACGCTCGGTGCAAAGGGTTGAGAAGATCAGGGAGAGTTTTCCTTCCTAGCGACGATTCGATAAAGGTATCTGGTTGGTTCGGTCTCGAAGGCCGGGAATTCCCTCTCCAGTCTCAGTTCATGCCCCGGGAATTGCCTCTCCATGCCGAGGTTGTTCCACGTAAGGAGCCAACGGATATCCTGGGCCTCGATGAGCTTGCTGTATTTCCTGGTGCTCAAATAGAGTTCTTCGTCTCCCAGGAAGACCTTGCGCGGGCGGAGGAGGTACGTGGTCATGATACCCCAGTCCTGACCGGTGTAGATGACAGACTCTGTATTCCCGATGGCTTCGTTGTACATGACTGAATAATGGCGGCGTACTGCTTCTGCGGTTTTCCCTCCCTGCCATGTCCAGCAGGTAAGCACCGAATCCGTGGCAAGCCCGAGTAATATCAACGAGGGCAACACAACGCGAAGTGTTCTACGCAGAGACGCCTCTTCCAGCAGAGCTTTTGCCTCGATGAAGAATGCAAATATAAGCAGGGGGTAGAAGGGAAGCTGGTACCGTGCCTGGTACCAGGCGACGACCGCAGTGAGCAAGAGAAAGAGCAGACCCGCCGCTACCAGCAGGACAGGAGCGTCCAACCTCCTCCTCGCATATCGGAGCCATACATACAGCGTGCCCAACGCCAACAGATCGAAGGGAAGGTAGAAGATGGCGGAGGAATTCAGCGGGAGAAACTGCACCTTGAAGAATTCGAAGAACTTATTCGCATAGATATTCACCAGCTGCATGATGGTTGTACTGTCCACCGAGGCGACATTCCCGGTTACCGCGACGTAGGTATAGGTGTAGTCGTACGTATCGGGGAAAAACAGTTTAAGCGATGCAGACAGAAGCAAGATCCCTCCGAGGAAGAAGAAGGAGAGGGCAAACCTGTATCTCTGTTTCAATTCGAAGAAGAGCAGCGCGGAGACAAAAGGTGCCACAATTATGTAGTTCTTCCGGCAGAGAACAAGCACCACAATGACTATTCCTATTGCGAAGTATCGACTGCTATTCTTGCTGCCGTAGTAGTAGATGTACAGAATAGATGTCATCAGAAGCGCGTGAAATGCCTCGGCTAGCGGCTGGTACGAGTGCCAGAAGGCGAGTGGCATCACGAGATAAAGGAGGGCTGCGAGGATTGAGATGTCTTCCGGCAGGAACCGTGTCAACGTTAGGAAGAGCAGCACGGCCGTGAGCAGGTTGAAGAGGGCATTCATGAACAGCCATCCATTGTACGCTCCCAGGACCAGTCCCGGAATCGCCGCCAGATATATCTGGGGGACGTTGTGGACGAAACCCTGGTTTCGGATCGTTGTGTCATTTTCCACATTGTGCGGGCGGATGTAGTTGGTCTGAACCCCCTCGCCATTGAGCAGTGATTCGGTATCCGCGACGTACCAGAACTGGTCGCTTCCCCGGATCCCCCCGTGTGAGTTGACAAAACCCAGCAGGGCATAGAGACAGACAACCGCAAGCGCATAAAGAATTACCGTACGGGAGGGCTTGTCGACGCGGTCCGAGATTTCCATGGCTGATGAATGAAATGCTGGCAAAAAAAGCTAGTGACTTCGCCGGGGAAAAGCAACATAGCGGAGTTGCGCCGCTGCCCGGCGGCGGCTTGATTCTTTTGTCGCTACCTTCCATCTTGCATGTACTCCCGACGCACTGCCTGGCTGTCGCTGTTTCGTTTTTCTCCTTTCACCTCGTAACGCAGATGAACCATCTCGGGCAGAGTGGCCTCCTCTCAGCTACATCGGTGCAGAAGACGACCTCAAACTATTGTTTCGCCAAGCCGAACGAGCTCACGATCGTTGTCAACGTGATTGGCAATGTGACAAGGCCAGGGCGGTATGAGATCTCGAAGTCCATTGACCTGGTGAATCTAATTGCTCTGGCCGGAGGCGCCACGGTGGACGGCACTTTGAGCGAGATCAAAATTACAAGACTGCTGGAGGCCGAG